>CAZJPU010000038.1:0-10540 GCA_964548105.1 Candidatus Woesearchaeota archaeon
TATCTGATGGTTCACAAGTTCTTTCCTTGTCAGTTCCTTGATTTAAGAATACTGCAACTTCTACTTTATTAATATCAGGTAGTTCTCTATCATCAAAATTAATTGTTTCAGTTTCTAATGGACCTAAATCCCCCGCACCTGTAATGATTTGCATTTTTCCATCAACAAGTACTTTGACTCCTATATCTCCACTACCTCCAGAAGTTCTTTGAACAACTGCTGAACCTGGTAACCAACTAGCCGCTCCCCCATCACAGGTCTCACAAAAAGTTTTATTCTCTAAACAAAGAGAATTAGTAGTAAAGCTACAAGTGGGTTGATTTACTGATTTAATTTCTAATTGTGTAGTCATACATTCTGTGGCTCCTGCAATTCCTTCAGAACCCTCTTGTACTGTAGCACTAATTACTTGCCATACAATAACTACGGCAGCAAGTACTAATAGAATAATTAATACAGTAGTGATAATCTGTGCTTGTGCTCTTTTATTCATTTTGCAACCTCCTTTCATGCCTCTTTTAAATAATTCAAGATGTTTATTTTAAGATATTTTAGTTTATAAAACTTACTAAGATTAGGATAATTATCCATATCTCTATGATATTGTATTAAAATTATATTTGAGAAGATTAATATAACAACATAACAATAATAAATATATTTAAAGAATAAATACAAGAGATAGGTTCTTTAGTTTTCTTTGTTAAAAGTATCTAATAATTGGAAAAATTCTTTTTTATCCATTTTTTTATCAATTTCATTTAAACCTATTTGTTCTGCAAATCTGTGAAATGCTTCTGGCTTGTATCCTTGTTTTTTTATAGATATTAGAGTCGGAAGTTTAAGATCATCCCATCCAGTATATTTTCCACTTTCTATTTCTTGCCTCATCTTAGTAGTTGAAAGTTCTAAATCTTTAAAATGTATTCTTCCAAGAAAAGCACACCAAGGATATTTTTTATTTAAAACCTCAAAAATTAGTTTTTGTTTTTCTGCATTGTCTCTATGTTCTTTTGCTCTTATAACATGAGTTATCTTCATATCAATATCATCAACTGAAACTGCAAGGTTCATCAAAGGCCATACATTGTATTTATTTTTTTGAAGAGGATGGTTTGACTCATTAATTCGTGCAAGAGGAAAATCTCTCATTGCAATATTTTTGTGTTCCATATCTGATTTAAATCTTAGAACTGCTTCACCAGCTTTAAACCCATTTTTACCTTTATCCAGCATTTTTTCCCATCTTTTTAGATTATCTTTAATATCTAAATTTCTGCAAGGGCATTGCCTTTTATTTTTTGCAAACTCTCTGAATTTTTCAGAATCACAAGTACAGACATAAACAGATTCTTTTTTTAATAATTTATCAACATATTTATAATAAAGATTCATTCTTTCTGATTGAATTGAAAAACTACATTTATTATTAAAAAGCCATTTTGAATCTTTTTTAATCATTTCATAAGCAGGTTTGTAAATATTTTCAGGATTTGTATCTTCAATTCTTATAATAAGTTTCCCATTATATTTTTGGGTATATAAAAAAGAAGTGCTTGAAGTTAGGGCGTGACCTATATGTAAAGGTCCTGAAGGACTTGGTGAAAATCTCATTACAATTCCTTTTTTTGTATCAGGTAATTCTGGTAAACCCTCTTGTTCAGGCCTATGACCTATTAAATCTTGTAATTTTTCAAATTCTTTTTTTTGATTATCTAAACTTAATTTATTAACTTCTTTTAAAATCTCATTAATCTTGGGAATTGTCTCTTTTATTTTATTTTTAGTTAGTCCGTGATTAAATAAACCAGGAATCACATTACCAACTACTGCTTTACCCTCATGTTCTACAGCATTTTTCAATGCATAAGCTCGTATAATTTTGTTACTTATCATTTTTAATAACGATATATTAAATAATAAAAGTTATTATATAAATATTACATTTCACCGTTAATCTCTTTCTCAAATCTATCAAAAAACTTCTCTGAAAACTCCAATCTTTCTTTAGCTATTTGTTTTGCTTTTTTTGTATAAACCTTATCTACTATAAATTTATCTTTTGTCTCAAATGCAATCTGAGGACTATGTTTTGTTTTGTCTTTTATCCTTCCATTTAGTTCTCCTCCAACCAAGTTTTCTTTTATGTATTCTTCAATATTAATTTTTCTATACAGATGAGCGTTATTCTTTCCATTCCAGTAAAATGACCTTCCAATACCAATAGCCCCAACAATTTCCAATTTATCAGCATCAAAAATAATCTCTGCTTCTTTAGTTTTCGGTTTATTAACTGTTCTGTACCTATGACTTATTATACAATTACAAATATGTTTTATCTTATCATCTGAAAAGTCTAATTCCTTCAATATTGGTTTTGCCATTTTTGCACTTTCAACTGCATGATCTGTGTTCCCTGTAGGATCTTCCATTTCTTTTTTACCCCCAATATCATGAAGTAAAGCAGCAGCCTTAATCACTTCTAAATCAACATCTTCTCCTTCTGAGATATTAAGGGCAAGATTATAGACCCTCATAACATGATTAATGTCATGGGCCGAACACTCATTTAATTCTTTTTCAACAATATTTTTGATCTTTTCAAATTTATCTTCCATATTCTAAAAACTACAAACGATTATATAAATATTTAGAATTACTCCGAGAGGTAAAATGCTTTTTGTTTATAGTTTTTTACTTGTTTTTCTGTTGGCATGTATAATTTTTCTGGAAGATTATCTAAATCAAACCAATTCCATTCTGTAATTTTATCAGGTTCCATTACTTTTGCTTCTCCTGAAAAATCTTCACATAACAGATTAATTGTTACAAAATGAGCTTTTTCATTTTTATCATTATTAATTGAAATTACTCTTACTTTATTTACTATAATTCCTGTTTCCTCATAAGTTTCTCTAATAGCAGTTTCTTCGAAACTTTCATTATATTCGATTTTTCCTCCTGGAAATGTCCAACTTCCTCCACCACCCATAACAGACTTAGAAACACCATCATCCTCATGCCTTTTCCCAAGTAAAACTTTTCCATTTCTTAAAATCATTACGCCAACCCCTGCTCCTACTTTTTTATTTTTTTCTTCCATCTTAAAATTATTTATCAAAACTTTTTAAATATTATTGCTCATCATTAAATCCTGTTGCTCTTTCAATATCTTCTTGTTCTTGGATTTCGTCAATCTCTTTATTAATTCCTTTTCCGAATTCTCCTCCAAGTTCATTTTTAAGTTCCTCTCTTATTTGTTCTTCTAATTTCTTTTTTTCTTCTCTTTTAAGTCTTGCTTTTTCTAATCCAGTAATCTTTGATGCATTTAAATCAATAGCTTCAGAGTTTGCAAGCTCTTCTTTCATGTCTTCAATATCTTCTTCTAGTTCTTCAATAAACATATCATCATTTTTTTTAAAATATTCATATAAATAAATCCAAATTTCATCTAAATGATTGTTTTGTTCAAGCCATAGTTTTTTTGTGTTGCTTAAATGTAAAAGTGGCAAAAAACTAGCAAGCTTTTCTTCTCTTTCTTCACCAATTAATTGAGAGTATCCTAATTTGTTCAGATCTTTATGGGGTCCTGTTGATTTTCTTTTTAATGTTGTTAAAATTCTTGCATAAAACTGTTTTATTCTGTCTTTTAGATCAATCCTCCTGAATTGAGGAATATCAACGTGTGAGAGCTTGTGTGCTCGTTTAATAGAGACTTCTCTTTTAATCCTTCTTGATTCAGTATTAATTGCTTTATTTAATGCAGACATTAGTTCTGGGAGGGTAATTCTTCTTGCTCTGGGTAAAGGTGTTTTTGGCATTAAAATAGGTAATTCATTTTCATCTATCTCAATTTTTTCAGGAACATACTTAGTTTCTGCTTTTTTTCCAAATAAAATATCGTCAATGCTTTTAATATGTTTATTTAATAAAAATTCTGATTTTATCCTAAGCATTAATGCAGCAGCTAAAATAACCTTGCTAGAAATATAATACTCTACTTCTTCTATCTCCTGAATCTTTTCAAAATATTTTTGGGTTAATAAAATAATATCAATATCCCAAGGATCTAACTGATTAGTGTGGATTAAATCATAAATAATAGTTTGCCAGTCTGGTTTCCTGTCTGTTATAATATCATAAAACTGATTTGGACTTATTTTTTCAGGATCCTCGATTTCTTGTATTTCAATCTCTTCTGATTCTGAACTTTCTTTATTTTCTTCTGAAGGTAAAAATTTTTCAAAATCCATTTATTCATTAATATAATGGCACTTATAAATTATGTTATAATATCTACAAATATAATGATGTCATTGCAAAGTTATAACATACCGAAAGGTTTAAATATAACTTTAATCTATTAATAGTATCACCTCTTTTTCCCAGGAGAGTCAAGACATACTCTTTTGTATGACACTGATTCTTCTCGGGTTTTATTATCTTTTATACTAATTTAGGGTTAAACTACTCTTTAGTCATCCTATCTTATCTTCATTTTAAAATTAAAATAAAAGTTTAAAAACTAAATTCTCGTAATTAAATAGACACCTCTTTATCCCAGGAAAGTCAAGCTTGCGTTATGTTAAAGTCTCGACTTTTCTGGGTTTCCTAATTATTTTTTGGGTATAAATTTTCATTAGATTAATATAAGATATTCTAGAATTATTGCTTCAAAAACTCTGTGTAATGACATTTTCCACAGTATAATCTATCCTTAGCATTCATTAAAAATACTCCAGGACCACATCTTGGACAGGATTTCTCTCTGATTACTTGGTCGCATTCTACTTTGAATTTTGTATATTTCTTAGAAGTAGGTTTGTTTCTAGGAGTTTTTTTTCCTTTGATTTCTCGCTTTTTCTTTGCCATATTAATTAAACATCAAAATAAGAGTTTTTAAAACTTTTGAAAATTTGTTTTGATAAATTTTAGGAAGATATTTGCTATATATTATAATCCCATACCTTCTACTCTTAAATATATGTGAGAAAGAATTAATAGAATGATGATGATTCCCAAAACCCATCCGAGTTTTATAAAGAATTTCTTTCTTGCAATAATCCATTTTTCAGCACCTTCAAGATTATTTTTCATATTTTTCTCAAATTTGCCTACTTTTTTTTGAGGTGGTTTTTTTCTAGAACTTGTTTTTTTAAGAACTTTTTCTCTTTTTTTTCTTACCATATTAAACATAGGTTATTAATATTTATAAATTAATCCTTAGTCTTAGAATCTTCTTCTGCAGGCTTTTCTTCAGCAGGCTTTTCTTCAGCAGGCTTTTCTTCAGCAAGTTTTTTTTGTTCTTCTGCTTCCTTTTTTTTCTGTTTTTGAGTCTTTCGAAGATTTTTCATTTCTTCTAGATTTTCTTTTGAATCATAAATATAAGCACTTATTTCAAATAAATCATTTCCAAAACTTCCATTTATTCCATAAACATCTATATTTTCTTCAGGCTTTCCAAATTTTTCAGAAATAGCTTTTCTTGTTTCACTAAAACTAGGATTTTTATCTCCTTTTAGTTCAAGAACTAATTCTTGTCTTTTAAACATTTCATTTCTAAAATCTTTATTGGTTTTCATTTTTATTTTATAGTTAAAAAAAATTTAAAAATATTAATTTTTATTATAACCTAATAGCATAAATTCCTTTTTTGCTAACTTTTAATTGTTTTGCAAGTTCTGATTTTTCAGGATTAACAATTTCTACTTTTCCCTTAAAACCCTCTGATGTTTCTTTTTTTTCACAATTAGGACAAAGATCTCCTTCATATATTAACTTACAATTTTTACAAGCTTTTTCTTTTACCATTTTTAAATTTTTATTTTAATTGTTTTTGTTTTTTATTTTTTTCTCTAACCTCAACGACTTTGCTGATTTTTTTTGTACCTGCAATAGATTTCTTTTTTTCTTCTTTAATCCACTCAAGCTTTCCTAGTCCTGGTTGTCTCATGGTAAGTCCAATTTTTGGTTGGTCTCCTTTGTAAGACACAGCAACAATTCTTGCTAAACAAGTATCTCGTTTTTTTAAGATTTTCTTTGAATCTTTTCCTAATAATGTATTTGTACTTGAAAAACTTACATAATCATCCATTGTTTGACTTATATGAATCATTCCCTTCATAACCCCTAAATTCACAAATGCTCCAAAATTAGTTATTTCGTCAATTATTCCACATGCTAATTCTTGTAATTCTGGTTTCCAAACTATGAGTTTAAATCTTGAATTATAGTATGCTGCCCCGTCTCCTGGAATTATTGTTCCATCACCAACCTCTAAAATAGAAATTATTCCAATAACCTCTCCTATCTCTTTGTCATGATAGTTAACATAGATTTCTTGTAATTGCTTTGCAACAGCATCGCTAGTTCTAAGTCCAAATAATCTTGGCTCTACTCTTACATAATCTTCAACTTCAACTATATAGAACATAATAAAATTATAAAAAGATAGATTTATAAAGCTTACTGAACCGAAGATTTTATCAGATTTTGTAAAAATCTGGTCTGAGGTGTTTTCTAGCAAATATTTAAAACTTTAAAAAAATCAAAATGCATTTAGAATTTAACTCTGCACCAGAGTTTCAAGTAGGAGATCTCTTGGCAGGAAGAAGAGATTCAGATTTCGTGTTCTTAGTAAGACCTGTTTCTAATCCTTCTGAAAAAACCCATTATAATGATTCTACTAGGCCTAAATCAGAGAATACTTATGGTTATGAAAACAAGCGTTTAGGAAGAAAAATACAGGGATATTTAACAACTTTTTCAAAGGAAGAATTAAAACATGATACAGGATATAGAGAAACAGTAAATAGGATTGTTGAACTAAATCTGCCTCTTGCAAGATCTAAACAAACAACTAATTTTTATATGGAATTAGGACTTGAATCTGACGATGTCATACAAGAATCAAATTTTGCATTAATCGAAGCTGCAGAAACTTATAATCCAGAATATGCATTTTCAACATATGCAAGAATCCATATTAGAAAACGATTAAACAAATTTGTCTATAAAAAACTTAGTAAGGGATATCATTTTCCATACTATCTTTCTGAAAAAAGAACAAAAATAAATAGTATAGGGTCTAGATTAAAAGAAGAGTTAGATAGGCCCCCTAGTTTTAGAGAAATAGCAGATGAATTTAATAATGAACAGGCAAGAGATTATATTGAAGAAAAACTAAAAAGAGCTCCAACAGAACAAGAAGTTGAAGATTTTTATCAAAAACCACAAGATCCTAAAAAACCTAGAAGATTAAAAGTTTATCAAGTAGAAGCTTTAAACTTTGTTGAAAGAGAAGTTGTTTCTATAAATCAAGAACGTGAAACTACTGATGGACATTTACAAGTAGGATATGAACCTACTAGCCCTCTTGAAACAATGGTAAATTCTGAGGAAATGGATCAGATGAGAGAGGCACTAAAAGAAGATGGAAGATTAGATGAAATGGAAAGATATATTTTGATAAAAAGATTTGGACTTGATGGAGAAGAGCCCCTTAATCTTAGAGAAATAGGGGATGAATTAGGATATACAAGAGAAAGAATGAGGCAGATACAAAAAGAGGGTTTGAGAAAATTAAGATTTAAACTAACTCTTGATTAGATAAATTTATAAAATCAATTACTTCCAAAAAAATAGATGGCACAAAAAACAATAACATTTGATGGAGAACCATACTATCTTCATGAAAGAGGATCAGGAATATTCCAGATAATAAAATCTATTCAGGTTGATATAAATGGAAATCATTGTGAATCCTTTGGAAATTTTGAAGGAGAATTAGAACGTGGTTTAGATATATTAGAAACCCCTAATAGAGGTTTATCATTAATTTTAAGGGTTCCTAAAAATGGCGCGGTTATGATTTATGCAATGGAAGAATTAAAAAAATGTGCGATTGTTTCTGATCATAACTATTTTTCTCATGAAGGTTTTGGAAATACTATGGCAAATTATTTAGGCAAGGATGGAGAAAGAGAGGTTTATGAGGTTAAACCAAGACTCTTCAGAAAAATAGTAAATAACTAATCACTTAGTCAACATTAATTTCTTTTTTCTATTAATTAAAATAACTCTTCCAAGAATCTCTCTCATTTCCCGGTCTAAGGTACAAACAATATTTTTCTTATCTTCATTTGCAAGATTAATAATCGCTTTATCAACAGTTTCTCCATCAATATCAACATTCTCTATTTTATTATTTTCTAAAATTAGAATAGCTAAATTAGCAGCCGCCTTGTCTTTTCCAGTTGTTTTTTTATACATTGGCTTTCTCTTCTTTAAATCAATTCTCTTTTTTGTTTTGTTGCTTATTCTTTTTAATTCTTCAATAACTTGTAAAGGCACAACTAATTCATAATCTTCATTTAATAAATTTTGAATCTCTTCGACATAATCTAATTTATCTTTTGCACAATAAATTAAAAAATTTGTATCTAATATTACTTTCATTTTTAGAAAAGAATAAGAACCTTTATATAATTAACCAGGCTTTTTCTTTTATGGAAGAAAGAGGCCATATATTAAGTATTCTAAAAAAAGTAAAATTATCTTTAGAAGATAAAAATTATGTTAAAATTAAAAGCTTGAGTAATCGTCTTATTCATAGCTCTTCTATTGACCAGAATCCAGATGTTATTGCTATTGCAGTAATAATTTATGCCCTTAGTAAGCTTATTGAACGAGAGAATTATAAAACTGAAAAAAACTGGTCAAATTTCTATAGAAATTATGTTAAGGGGATAGGAAATTTAATAATTGCACTTGAAAAAAATGATATTTTGAAGTTTAGAAATGAAATAGAATTAATTAGAAATTTAATTCAAAATCTTAGTGGAAACTTAAAAAATTATATAACTGATGTTTTTAGGCGTGCAGAAATTAATAAAGCATCTAGAATCTATGAACATGGAATTTCTATGGAAAAAACTGCTAAAATTCTTGGCATTAGTTTGTGGGAGCTTGCAGAATATGTTGGGCGAACAAGAATTGGAGATGTTAATCTTGGAATAACAATGCCCATTATGAAAAGGATTAAACTTGCTGAGGAGATATTTGCATAATGATGATAAATTTAAAATGAAACAAAAAAATTTAATTTTTGATGCAGGACCTTTAATTAATTTTTCTATGAATGGAGTTCTTCCTCTATTGGAAAAATTACAAAAAGAATTCCAAGGAGATTTTTTGATTACTAAGGAAGTAAAAAGAGAAATTATTGACCATCCTGAAACTATTAAGAGATTTAAATTAGGAGCCCTACAATTAAAAGATCTTTTAAATCGTAAAATTATCAAACTTGCAGAGATTTCTGAAGAACAAATTAATGAACTTAGGATGAAAAGAGATCAGTTAATACAAATTGCAAATAATACATATAAAACTAAAAAAAAGAACATTCATTTAATTGATAAAGGTGAAGCAGCAGCACTTGCTCTTTCTTCAATTTTAGATAATGCTCCTGTAGTTATTGATGAAAGAACAACAAGAATGCTTTGTGAAAATCCTGAAAATCTTAGAAAACTTCTTGAAAAAAAACTCCATACATCTGTTAGTTCCAAAAAGAAAAATTATGAGTATTTTAGAGGTTTTAGAATAATTCGTTCTACAGAACTTGTTTATATTGCACATAAAAAAAATCTTTTTAATCTAAAAGATCCAAAGACTCTTGAAGCAATGCTTTATGGTATGAAGTATAAAGGATGTTCTGTAAGTGAAGAAGAGATTGAAAAAATTAAAAAATTGTAAGATTAAAGCCATATGTTTTTAAAACCAATAATTCTAGTATTTTTATGGGTGCGTAGTTTAATGATAATGTTTAAATAATAAGGTATCTGATATTTTTAATGGCTAAAAAAAATCTTGTTGAAAAAAATAGAAATAAAATAATTCGTTTCATAAAAGAAAATCCAACAACAACTTATAGAGAAATTACAAAAAAAATTAAACTACATCCAGAAAGATTTTTTAAAGGGCTTTCGGAAGCATTTAGAGAAGCAGGAATAAATTCTCCAAGAACTTTTGAGAGGAAAACAAAAGAAGAAAATAGAAAATTGATTATAGAATATATTAGGAAACACCCAGGTGTAGGGGGACATACAATTGCTAAAGTTATTAAAAGAAATCCTAGTAATTTTTTTAAAAATATGAGAGAAGCATATAATGAAGCAGGTTTGGATTACTCAAAGTATAGGCTCCCTCAGTATGATCCTAAAAGTAAATTATGGAAATTAAAGAAAAAAAAGAGAAAAGAAATAATAAAATTAATAAAAAAAGACCCCTTAATAACTATGAAAGAAATAGAGTCTAAACTTAATATAAAACTAATTAATTATTTTTCAAGTTTTGCTGAAATCTATAAAATAGCTGGTTTAAAAAAATTAACTCAAAAAGAAAGATCGAGAAGAAGGAACCAAAAAAGCATTATAGAATTTATAAAACAAAATCCTTTAGCAACACAAAGAGAGATAAATCTTGGATGCAAAACACATGTTCAAAGAGTATTCAAGAAAGGAATATTCGGAGCATATGAAAA
>CAZJPU010000039.1:0-10453 GCA_964548105.1 Candidatus Woesearchaeota archaeon
GTAGAATCTGCAAGAAAAAAAGGAATTAAGGATAAACAAGTAAAAGATTTATTTAGAAAAAAAGATTGGAAAGAAGAAGATATAAATAAAATATTTTAATCAAGATATTCTGAACAGAACTAGATTTTCAATAGATTTATAAAAAATGATTTCTTATATTTTTTTATGAAAAAGAGGTTAATAGTTTTACTTGCATTGGTTTTACTTGCATTGGTTTTACCCATTAGTAATGTTATCTCCCAAAATGAAATGAATGATATAGGAATTGTATATATTATAAATTCAGATAAAGTTGATAGTGGATTTACCCAAACCTTAAATGAAAAAGACACCCTCAAATTTGTAGAAGGAAGTTTAGATGAAGGAATTTATTTTTTTAAATTAAACAAAATAAATAATATAACTAATACTGGAGAGTTTAGTATTATTGGAGCATCAAGAACAAGAACATTTGGTTTAAATGAAGAAAAAAATATTGATATTAATTCAGATAATCTCGAGGATTTTTCAATTATAATTAACAATATAATAAATCAAAGTCTAGAAATTTATGTAAAAGGCCTTGGAAACAGACCTGAAGAAACATTAAACGAAAATTCTGAAACTAATCTTAATGAAGAAACAAAAAGCAGTATTTCTATTTATTTAACTTATGGAGGAATTGGATTAGGAGTAGTTATTCTGATTATAATTATTGTTTTAATCGTTGTAATTATTATTATGAAAATTAATAAAAAGAAAAAAGATAAAAAAGAAACCAAATCAGAAACTTCAGAAGAAAAGATCTCAGAACCACCACCAATCTCTAAACCACAACCATCAGAACCTCAACCCTCAGAACCACCACCAATCTCTAAACCACAACCATCAGAACCAAAACCTTCTGAACCTCAACAATCTGAACCTAAACCTCCTGAACCCTCACCACCAGAACCATCAATTTCTGAACCACCACCAATCTCTAAACCACAACCATCTGAACCCCAATCTTCAGAACCACAACCAACTGAACCTAAACCTCCTGAATCCTCACCACCAGAACCATCAATCTCTGAACCACCACCAATCTCTGAACCCCAATCTTCAGAACCACAACCATCTGAACCACAAATATCAGAAACATATTTAGAAAAGGCCAAAGATTTAGTTAGAAAAGCTAGGGAAAATAAAATGAGTGATGAAGAAATTAGAAAATTATTTATAGATAAGGGATGGAAAAATCAAGATATAGAAAAAATAATAACTAATGAAAATAACAGTGATAATCTCTCAGACAGTGAGATAGAAGAATTAGTTAGTGAAACTGAAAAATCAAACCAAACTCCAGAAAATAATTCATTAGATGAAATTGCCAAGAATTTTATTAAAGAAGCAAGGGAAAAAGGTGTACCTGATGAAAAAATTAAAGAAATATTCAAAAAAAAGGGTTGGTCTGACTCTCATATAGAAAGAATAATAAAATAATTTATCCTCAATTAAAAGGGTTTATAAAGGGTTTTTTTCTAGGGCTATTAAAATGGTAAGTGATGAATGTATTAATCTAGTAGAATTAAAAGAAAAGTACAAGATTTTTAAAAAAAAGTACAATCTTCCAGAATTTTCTGAATTAAACAAATTATTTGATATTGAAGATATTGATGTTGAAACAGACTTTTTACTTAGAAAAATAAGAAGAATAATCTCAGATAGAATTGCAGCTTATTTAAGATTTATAGAAATTATCTTAAATCCAAGTAATGCTCCTATGTTCTTTTTTAAGTTAATAAAAAAATTAGATAATACTGATAAAGAAGTTTTAACAGAACTTCACGAGATTTTAGGAAATTTTGAAATCGAAATTATTTCATTAGACTTAGATTATAACGAAGAAAAAGAAGCATTATTCATAAATAAAACTGTTGAAATGTTTAATAATGAAATAAGGACAAAACTTTTAAAAACTGCTGATAAAATGTCTAACGGAGTAAACGCTAAAAATATAAAAGATAGTCAAAGTTATTTTGGATAAACAAAATAATTTTTGGTGATAATTAATTCATTAAAGCTTCTAAATCCATTTCTAATGAAGCTACTGGCATCTTAATCTTGTTATTCTTTAAAGAATTAGGATGAACTTCGCCAATAACTCCTAAAGACTTTTTATTAATAATAATTTCTCCACATCTTCCTTCTATAAAACTTGGATGTTCTGTCTCTTTAATCTCATAAACAACACCTAACATCCTCATTAAATAATCCAAGATTTGTTTTAATCCTGTAAAATTAGCTTTTTCATAACACAAACTAATACAAAGTCTTTCTTTTTCACCAATTTGAGTTTCAGTTTTATCATCATGATAAAAAACCTTACCAAGTTCAAATATTTTCTGAGGATAAGTAGCATCAGAATTCTCACTAAGTATCTGGATAGAATTTGCAAGCAAACTTGTTCGCAAAATATTTCTTTCTGTTTTACTATCTAAAACTTCAATTACTTGGTCAAGATACTCTTTAATTCCTATTTTTTTAAATTGTTTTTCTTTTGTTGAGAGATGATAGGTAGAAATTTCTAGTAAATCTAATCCAACAAGAATCTCTGCTATTTTTCTTTTTAAGATTGAAAGAGGATTTTCTTCACCAATCGTAGATATATCAGGGATTTCAGGTTTAAATTTATCATATCCATATGCAATAGCTATTTCTTCAACAAGATCAATTTCATGAAGAATATCAGTACGATAAGAAGGAATTAATGCAATTTCTTGTTTTCCTTGTTTTTTATAATCAATGCCCATTTTTGCAAGAAGTTTTTTTATTTCTTGTTGACTTAAATTAAGGCCTAAGTTTTTGTTAATATATTCTGTTGAAAAAGGCATTTCTTCTGGTTCTAGATTTGGTGAAATTTCTTTTGTTTTATCTTGAATTTCCATTGCATAAATTTTTCCACCCATCTCTGCAAGTGCAGTTACAATAATATTGATTGTTTTTTGTAGATATTCTTGATTAAATCCTGAACATTCAATAAATATTTCTTTTGTTTTATTAGAAATTTTACCGGTTTTTTCAGAATTAATAATTGGAGGCATACTCAAGATTTCATTTTTTGCATCTTGAAAAATTGGAAAAACTTCACAATCTTTTAATAAATTACCATATTCCCTTCCTGTTGGATGTTGAGATAATATTTGCCTACCATTAATCTCTCTAGGAAACTCTAATGGTTTAAATTTAATATCTTCAGGTTTTTTTGCTAGATATGTTATTGGCAGTTTAATTACTTCTAGGGGATAAATACCAATAGCAAGTTTTTTTCTATTACGGCCATAACTTCCATGAAGTTTTTCTTGAATATCAATAATTTCTTTAATTTTTTCATCATTAAACTTTAGATTTTTTACAATTGCACAGGCAGTATATGGCCTAACTTGTTTTACCGATTTATCAACTATTACTTTAAAATTCTTTTCTGGTTTTTCAACTTTATATTTTGAGATTTGTTTTTTATTTAAGAAATTATTTAATGCTCTTACAAATCCTTGCAATGAAAGTAAGTCTGGTCTATTCGGAAAAATTTCAATAGAAATTTCATTCTCAGTTTCATCATCTATTGGAGTTCCAAACATGTCAATTTTACTTCTAAGTTTACTATCTATTTTTCCTATTTTTGTTTCAAGTTGTTTTTTATTTAAAGTTAAGATTGTCATTTTTGTAGTTCAAATTTTTCCTCTGCCTTTTTCATTTTTTTTGTAAATGCTTCTTCCATATTAATATTATTATCTTCAGCTATCGAGAAAAGATCAAACATAACGTCTGCTAATTCCCCTCCAAGTTTTTCGTTATCAAATTTTTCTCTCCAGTTTTCTTGCTTTTTTGATAATTCCCTTGCAACTTCTCCAATCTCTTCTGCTAAATGTAAAAAAATAG
This sequence comes from Candidatus Woesearchaeota archaeon, assembly GCA_964548105.1. GTDB lineage: Archaea > Nanobdellota > Nanobdellia > Pacearchaeales > GW2011-AR1 > ARS1285. Next base: position 3,904 of record CAZJPU010000039.1, read on the forward strand.
TGTCTGAATCATGTTTTACATTAAATTTATTATTAATCTTTTCTAGTAGATTATATGATTCTCTCTGAGCTTTATTAATTTCCATTTTATTTATCCCAGACCTTCATTTTCCTTAGTTGATTAATATCATTTTTATACATCTCTCTTAAATCTTGGATATTAAAGAATTCCATTATTATTCTCTCCATTCCTTGCCCCCATGCTAAAACCGGTATGTGTTTACCAAAAATAGGAATTGTCACTTCTGGTCTGAACATTCCTGCACCACCAAGTTCAACCCATTCTTTTTTTATAGGATGAAAAACATCAACTTCTAAACTTGGTTCTGTATATGGAAAATATGCTGGTCTTACTCTAACTTTTTCATAACCCATTTTTTTATAAAACTGGGTTAGATAACCTAACAATTGTCTAAATGTAGCATTTTCATCAACTACAATTCCCTCAGTTTGATTAAACTCAAATCCATGAGACCAATCTACTGTTTCATTTCTAAAACATTTTCCTAAAGCAAAATATTTAGCAGGAAATTCTTTATTTTCTTTAATTTTTTTAAGAGTTTGCGCTGATAAACAGGTAGTATGTGTCCTCAAAACTACTTTTTTAGCTTCAGAATCTTCCCAATCATATTGCCATCCCTTACTTCCAGGAATTTTTCCTTCATGAGCATTTTTTACTTCTTGTATTAAAGATTTTTCAGGAAGCTTTGCTTCTTTGCCTTTAATAAAAAAAGTATCCTGCATCTCACGAACCGGATGATCTTGTGCCGTAAATAAGGAATCAAAATTCCAAAATCCAGATTGGGTTAAATTTCCTTGCATTTCTTTAAAACCCATTTCCAACCATATTTTTTTAGCATAATCAGTTGCTTGATTTACAAAATGTTTTTTACCACCAAAAATCTTTGGGACAGGACTTGTTATATCATATCTTCTAAATTTCTTGCCTTTCCATTTCCCAGATTTAATAATTTCAGGAGTAACAGCCTCAATCATATCTTTAGAATCACTAAAGTCCAAATTTATTAATTGCTCTCCTAATTTAGTTATTGTAAAATTTATTGTTTTTTTATCCTGCAAATCAACAATGTTTTTTCTTGATTTAAGATTCTCAAAAGAATATTTTTCTTCAGGTTTTAAATCTAAAATATTTTTTGGCAATGACTCTAAAAATTTCTCTTCTAAAGATTTATCTGTTATTTCTTCCTTGGTCCCATTAAAAAGTATATTTCCATTTATTAGATTAATAAGTGCTTTCTTTTTCAAAACTCCGAGTGCTGCTTTAAATTCATTATCATTAAGTTTCGACTGTTGTATTGCTTCATTAAGGGGCATAGATTTCTTTTCTGCAATAAGATTTATAAATCTCCTTTCAGGAAGCCCTTGTTTAACATATAAAAGTCCATTAATCCCTAGTTCTATGAATTGTTCTTTTTTAGGTTTTATTTTTATTATATCTTTATTAGAAAGAAATTCTAAAGACCTTAAGATTGCTGCTTTTCCTAATCCTGTTTTTTCGTCAATTTTATCCAATGTCCCTTCTTTTAAAAAAGGAATAACTATTCGTTCATTAGGACTTAAGCTTTCTATAATTTTTTTAATATCTTCTGACATTTTAATCTAAGGATTAGTGCTTTCAAAAAGCTTTTTTAGCCAATTGAGTAGAACTTTTTAAGCTTAGAAAGAGGGAAATTACATCTTGTTTTTTATATTTACTCGGAAAGACTATAAGTTGAGCCTTTGTTTTTTTGCATAGGTAAATATTCTGCATTACTCTAGCAAGAACTTTAGCTTTTTCTTTTTTAGGTAATTGGATAACTAAAGGCAAATTAATAGCTAGTTTAATATTATTTTTAACAGCAAGTTTACAATTAATCTCATTAAGACCGGAATCTCGTTGTTTCATCCTATCTTTTCGATTATGAATTTCAGAACCTAAAAAAATATCAACATCAGGAATTTCAAGAATTTTTCTATTAAATTCATCATCCTGAGCTTGAACTATGACTTGTTTTTTTTGTTTTTTTAATTCTTGAATTTGTTTTCTTACCTGGTTTAGGTTTGTTGTGTTTATCATTTTGTTACTAATCTTGTTGACTATATAAAATTTTTTAATTTTTTACACTAAAATATAATCCTTAATTAGAAACATTAATAAAAAATAAGAACTCTTATAATTTATGTCATTATCCCAATTAATTCAATATACAAAAGATATTAAGTATGCAACTCAAAATTTTGAAACAGGTTTTAGTAGAAAAGATGTTGTTGAAGGTTATTTTATTGATAATGATTTAGGTCAAAATCAAAAATTACTTTATGGAAGCATGTTAGGTATTGGATTTAAACGTACACCTTGGCAAATTGTATTTCCAGGTCAAACTGCAGGATTAATCAGAAAAATTAAACCACATTTAGAAGGGATAAATGAAATGCATGTGCGTTTTTATTCTGATGGAATTATTTCAGCAGAATTAGAGCATGGAAGATTCTCATTAGGACACTGGAGAAGGCCAAGAGAGAATGGAAATAATAGGTTAGTTGAAGTTATTGATGATGAAATTCAAAATATACCTCCAAATAAAAAAGAAGAGATTAAAAATCAAATTCAATATAAAGATCCTTCTGCAATAAGTACCACTGAATTTCAAATGCCTGATTTATCAGTAGTTTTAGCATCTGCATTCTTAGCAGTCCAATATCCAATAACTACTGCAGCCGCTATTTATTGCATAAGCAAAGGAGAATTTTATTTTGCTTTAGAACCTGGATTTCTCTCACTTATCGAAACTCCTGTAATTTTAGGAATGATGTTATCTAAAACTAGAACTCAAACAAGAGATTCTCCTTCCGATGTTTAGGATTCAAACAGTAAACAATTCATTATCTGTCACATTAAAAATCTTTAATCTTGCACCAGCATCAAGCCAACCATGAGCATAATTTAAGCAGGCAAAAGCATTTACAAGATCTTGTTTTTCTTTGAAATGTTGAGAATCAGAAATATAACACGTAACCATTAAGATAATCTCCTCAGCCTGTTTCTTTTTTCCTTTAGCAATTGATTTTTTTGCAATCTCTAAAGCCTTACTAGTAATTCGATAATATTTCTCATTTTTTTCACTAGTTATTTTATCTTGTTTCATATTCAAAACACTTATTGTTTTTAAATCAATTTCCTTCTGAATTATATTGTTTTTTTAGTTTAAATATATTTTCTAATAATTTTTTCATAAAAAAATGTTTATGAGATAACTGATTAAAATTGTAGTAATAATTATGTTTAACAATAATATCAATGCTAGTTTTTTCCCAATGAATTTAATTAATATTGCGAAGGAGGTTATACATATAGCAGTAGATGATATTGAAAAAGCTATTGCTGTTCCAAGAGGGATTTTTGGAATATGTACTAAAAAAGGTCTTAAAAATAAAATTTCAGAACCATTGCAAAAATATATTGGGATTCCAACTAATACAGATATTAGTATTCCTAAGAAACCAAAATTTAAATCATAGCCTAATAGAAATTTGTATGGCGAAATATACTCAAAAGTAATGCCCATTATTGCTGCTATTATTAGGAAGGGGAATATCGATTTTAAAATTTCATAAGTCTTTATGTAAATATTATTGTTTTTTATTAAACATTTTTTTGGATTACATAAAATAGTGTCTATTTTTAATTTATTTTTTTTATTATAAAAATATTCTACTACAAATCCTGATGAAACAGCAACTATAAATGAACTAATAATTCTTAATAAGGTATATTTAATGCCGAGTGTAGAAAATGATAACATAATAATATAGGGGCTTAATAAGGGTGCCGCAACTATTAGGGTTATAAGACTTCTAAATTTTATTTTTCTTTCAAAGACTTTAATCATCGGTAAAATAGTGCAAGCACAAACAGGAAGTATAGATGCGTATAGAAATGCTGTCAAGGGATTATTTGGATAAAATCTTTTATATTTTAAAAAATATCTTTCTAATAAAACTGCTATGAATATACCCACAGTTATAACCAAAAATAATTCTATAAAATACTCAAAAAGTAAAAAGCCCCATTTTGGTAATAAAGAATAGATAAAACATTTTTCTTTATTAAAATAGTTAATATTATTAACAAATCTATAGATAGTATCCACAGATAAAAATAAAATAGAAAATACAATAAAAACTTTAATCAGTCTTTCTTTAGTTATTTTAAAAAATTTATACTTAATTTTCATATCTTAATATTATTTTGTTAGTTTAAATATATTTTCTAATTTTTGTAATTAACTTATATATTTTGAAAAAAGATTAATTTAAAAATCTTAATTAGAAGAACATCTTTTTGATATTCCTATTCATAAATGAACATTGAAACACCAATATCATTTAAAAAAGAAATTACCTCTCTAAATTACAAAAAGGGGGAACGGGAGAAGTTTACTTCTCCCTCCTTTTCAAAAAATCATTAAGAGGTTCTAGGAATCTGAGGGCGAATTTTTGTTATTATAAATCTTGAACCAACAAATTCTGAAATAACTGCAGAAATAATAAGATTTCCAACCGCAGCCTTTAGGATTCCACCAATCGCAGGAATTTTTGCTTGAAGGGAAAAGTGATTAATAATATCACTAATTTCTTCTTGAGCAAGAAGCATTTTCGTAATATTAACTTTTCTAAATCTTTTAACAGTCATATTTTTTCCAGGTCCAGGACATTCTATTGATTCTATAGATGGGTCTCTAAGAAGATGCTCAATTTTTCCTAGGCTAAATCCTTGAGGTCTTGATTGAGCTTGTGGTCGAACTTCTGTAAGCTCTTTTATTCTTTGAGGAATAGGGCTTTGTCTGGATAAAGTTGGAGGTCTATGCAATGCTCTTGGAGAAGAATTTTGTGATTGTAGAATTGGTCTAGGATGGGCCTGCCGTCCTTTACGTCTAGAAGCATTGGGAAAGTAAATACGTTTTTTTATTTGAGAATCCTTTGGAACATTTGCCCTATAAACAAGCGATCTTCTTTGCTCTACCTCTCCTGATGAAATATATTTTTCAGGCTCTTGTTCAAGCATTAATTTTTGCTTTAATTTTGCAATCTCAACTTTTTTCTTTCTGATTTCTTCACCATACAAACTAAGAATTATTTCTGCTGTAAACCTTTTAAGAAACAAAATTCTATTTTCATGAACATTTAAGATTTTTTCAGAGACCATTAGTATCCTAGAGTAGATCTTGATCCAAGCATTCCTTTAAGTCTAGATTCTGAAGTTTCTATTGCCTCCTGGCCAGCTTTTCCTCTTATTTTCTCTTCCATCAACATAATTCCTTTAGAGATTGTTTTATTTTGATCAAGCAAATTATCTAATTTTTTAAGAAAGTCTTTATCCATATTTGAAGTTTCTTTACCAGAATATTTTTCCGCAAAATTTTTAGCAGAGATTTCAAATAAATTAAGGAGTTTAGAAATATTTCCAGAAAGATCTTCAAACTTTATAGAAAGATTTGTTAAAACTTTTTGCAAGTTAGTAAAATTATCCACTAATGCTTGTTCAAGCTCAGCTTTAGTCATACTTTTTTTTCTTTTAGTTTTATTTTCTATTTTTCTAACACCTTCTTTTTTTACCATGTTTCTCTATTTAATCTGTTTTTAACAGGAAAGAATAATTTATAAAGATTTGGGATTTAAAAAATAAATGGTATCTTTGTTTGAAGCAGTAATTCTTAGTGTAATTCAGGGCATTACAGAATGGTTTCCAATTAGTAGTAGTGGGCATCTTGCATTAATGCAAGAGATATTTGGATTTCAAAATCTAGCATTTTTAGTATTTTTACATTTTTCAAGTATTTTAGCAATTATTGTTGTTTTTAGGAAAGACATTATTAAACTATTAAATCTCAAGGAAAAAGAAAATTTAAAATATATCAGAAATCTTATCATTGCATTAATTCCAGCAGGAATTATAGGGCTTGTTTTTAAAGACAGTATTGAAAGTTTATTTTCTAATGTTGTGTTCCTAGGGTTTTTCTTTATTTTTTCAGGAATTTTTATTTATTCAACTAAATTTGCTAAAGGGAAAAAAGAGAAGATAGGGTTATTAGATTCTATTTTTATAGGAATCTTTCAAGCAATAGCTATTTTACCAGGAATTTCAAGAAGCGGATTTACAATAAGTTCTGGATTGTTTAGGGGTTTAAAAAAACAAACCGCAATAACATTTTCCTTTCTTTTAGCAATCCCATTAATTTTTGGAGCCTTTATACTTGAAATAAAAGATTTAGCAGCTTCAGATATAAGTCTTAATATTTTTTTAATAAGTTTTATTATTTGTTTTTTAGTTAGTCTATTTGTTATAAAATTATTAATTAGAATTATTAAACAAAACAAGTTTTATTTGTTTGGATATTATAATATTATTATGGGAATCTTAATTCTTGTTTGGTATTTGGTGTTTTAGATTTATCTAAAACCTTTTTAAAAATTTTTTCTATTTGCTCTTTCTTGCCATTTACTATAAGAAATATCTACTTCTGTTAATGATTCCTGATTTAAATTTGTTG
>CAZJPU010000040.1:0-10402 GCA_964548105.1 Candidatus Woesearchaeota archaeon
ATTATACGTAATCATCTTTTCTCTCCTTTAGATATTCTGGAATTAAAAACACATCATATTCACTAAACAAACCCTTACCATAAAATATTCTTGAAAAACACTCTGCAGTTAGTTTTGCATCTTCTAATGCATTATGAGCCCCTCGATTATCCTGCATACCAACAAAACTTAAAATATTTCCTAAACCCATATTACTATAGTCTTGTTTTATCAAAAACTTCTTATTAATCTGAAAATATTTTAATGATGCAATACTATGAAGATCAAAAGACCTGTAATGAAAAACCCATGAAAGACCATACTTTTTAGTTTTAATATCTAAAAATCCCATATCAAATTGCGGATTTTGACAAACACAATTTTTTACACTAATACCTTCACACCATTTAAAAAAATTTTCAAGCAATTGCTTCTGACTCTGCTTACTTTTATCTCTTAATTCTAATTCAGTTTTACCAATAACTCTTAATGCTCCAGAACTTACCTCATCTTCATCATCAACCCTAGATTCTTCAAGAAACAAATTCTCAGGATTATCAAGATCAACAGCTCCGATTTGCCAAATACCATTTTTTACAGAATCTAATCCACTTGTTTCTAGGTCTACTACAATCATTTTAAATCTCCAGATTGTGGGAGGTTCAGAAAAATTCTTGATTTTTCTAGGTCTACTACAATCATTTTAAATCTCCAGATTGTGGAAGGTTCAGAAAAATTAGGAATTTTTCTAGGTCTACTACAATCATTTTATTTTTTTACTCATTTTATTTTTAAAAGTTCTAATAAATTAGAAAATAGAATCTATTTATAATCTTTATTATACTAGAAATTAAACCAAAGATTCATTAATTACTAATACCCCAAAACATACATTCACCCACTCAACCCTGTTTTTTTCATAAATTCTTTACCATAAAATTTACCCAAATCTCCTTTTCGAGATTGTTTTTCAGAGAATTTTGAAGTATTATCTTTTCCATCCCCATAAACTAAAACCGGAACCGGATCACGACTATGAGCCTTTAATTTACAAGGAGTTGAATGATCACAAGTAACAACAACCTTCATAGGATTCTTAACAATAAACTTTCTCAAAAACCCAAAAAACTTTTTATCAATAATTTCTAACATTTTCCTTTTTTCATGAGGTTTATTATCATGTCCAGGAACATCAGTTTCTTTAAATTGTATATAACATCCAATATAATCTTTATGAAACTTTTTTATTGTTTTAATTGCAAATTTAATATCTTTATTAAGCGCATAATATAAATTTTCATAAACATCTATACTTTTTAATTCAGGATATTCAAAAGAAAAATCTTTCATTCCTAAAAGCTTTGCAATTCCAATTTCTAAAGGCATAGGATTTATTGACATCCAAGAATTATATTCCTTTAATTCAGGGATTTTAACACCAGGACCCCTCATAAAAACCATATTTACAGGCAATAATCCTTTCTTTTTCCTCTCTAAATTAACAGGATGATTACTTAATATCCTAAATGCTTGATCTATAAACTCATTTAAAATATTTACAGTATATTTTGAATTTTCCTCATCATCCAATGGCTCTGAATATTTGAATTTTTTTTCTTTTTTACCACCTAAAGACATCCACTCATTATCTACATTAGTGATATTATCTGAAAATCCTCCTCTTAATATCAAAACACCCTTATGTTGAACACTAGATTTAAATTCAAATTTACAAGGCAACCTAATATTCTTATTTAAAGTTCTTTCAATTTCTCTAGCCTCTTTAGTTGTTAAAGTTCTTCCAGCTCTTCTATCAACAACTACCTTGCTTTTTAAATTATCAATAGTACCAAAATTAGTCCTTAATGCCAAATCTCCCCTAGTTAACTTAATTCCCAAACCAACTGCTTCAAGAACCCCCCTACCAACAAGATTAGGGTTATTTCCAAAAATACTTATTAAACTATTATCACTTCCTGGAACTATTTTTTCATTAATAGGATACATATAACCCATTTTGCCTTGTTCTACAAGAAAATCCAGATTAGGTGTTTCTGCAGCATCAAGAGGTGTTTTCCCTCCAAAAAAATTCACAGGCAAACCACTTGCCCCATCTAATACCACCAAAATCTTTTTCATAAATATAATAAGAAACCAGGTTATAAAAAACTAGTGATTCCATAATCTTATAAATCACTATTTCTTATCAAAAGAGAAATCCTAAGAAAACCCTAAGGAGATTTAACATGTTTGGAAAACTTAAAGAAAAATTAAAAGGTTGGTTTAAAGACTCTAAAGAAAAAGTTGAAAAAATTGCAGAAGTAGTTGAAACTAAAAAAGAAATCAAAAGAAAAAAAGAAAAAAAACCTGAAAAACAACCAGTAAAAAAAGAAAAACCTAAGAAAAAAGACTCATCTAAAAAATCTCCTGAACTTTCAGAAAAAGAAATTGAAAAAGTAGAAGAATTAATAGAAAAAGCAAAAAAAGAGCCTTCTGAAAAAATTCCAACAAAATTAGATATTGCCCAAAGAAAAGCTGGACCTGATTTAGAAAAAATAAAAAAAGAAAGAGAATCAATAAAAAAAGAAGTAGAAAAAGCAAAAAAACAAGAAATAGAAGTAAAAAAGTTTGAAAAAGAATTAGAAAAAATTCCTCAAGAAACTCCAAAAACTATTAAAGAAGCTGTAGAAGAAATTAAAGAAACCCAAGAAAAAGCAATAGAAATAGAAAAAGAAATATCAAAAATTAAAGAGGAAGAACCAGTAGAAGTAGAACCTGAAGAAGAGCCAGTAGAAGAAGAACCTGAAGTAGAAGAGGAACCTGAATTAGAAGAAGTAGAAGAACCAGTAGAAGAAGAACCAAAAGAAAAAAAATCATTTTTCTCAAAATTTAAATCAACTTTTTCTTATAAAATTACCCAAGAAGAATTTGATGGAATTTTTGATGATTTAGAAATGTTATTACTTGAAAATAATGTTGCCTTAGAAGCTGTGGAAGACATTAAACTTTCTCTATCTAAAAAACTAATTAATAAAGAAATATCAAAATCTAATCTAGAAGATGAAATTAAAAATGAATTAAAAAATACCTTAAATGAAATAATAATTGAACCAGATAATCCTCTTGATATTATAAAAATTTCTAAAAAACCTTTTGTCATTCTCTTTTTTGGAATAAATGGTACTGGAAAAACAACAAGCATTGCAAAAATTACTCATTTTCTTAAAAAATCAGGTTTTTCGGTAGTACTTGCTGCCGCAGATACTTTTCGTGCTGCTTCAATAGAACAAATAGCTATTCATGCAAAAAAACTAGGAGTTCCCTTAATAAAACAAGATTATGGGGCAGATCCTGCAGCAGTTAGTTTTGATGCAATTAAATATGCTAAAAATCACAAAATTGATGTAGTTTTAATTGACACTGCTGGAAGAATGCATACTAAAACTAATCTTATTTCTGAAATTGAAAAAATATGTAGGGTTTCAAATCCTGATTTAAAAATATTTGTTGCAGAATCAATTGCAGGTAATGATGCTATTGAACAAGCAAAAACATTTCATGAATCAATTGAGATTGATGGAAGCATATTAAGTAAAGCAGATATTGATGAAAAAGGCGGAACAATAATATCTGTAAGCCATGCCACTAAAAAACCTATTTTTTATTTGGGAACAGGTCAAAACTATGAGGATTTAGAACTTTTTAATAAACAAGAGTTTATCAAAAAATTAGGATTATAGAAATCTTTATAAATTATTTAAATCTAAATTAAGACAATTAAGATGACGGATCAACCAAATCTAGGGGATGGTGAAAAACCAAAACTAGAAATGGGAAGATTAAATGAAGATGAAATAGGTAGATTAAGGAGTCTTCCTACAGATTATCATCCCCAATATTTTAATGATGGTCCTTGTTCTACACACGAATCTGAGGTTATAACAAACTGCTCTGGAGATTATTCTAATTGTAATAGTAATTTAACTCCAAGAACTTGTACTAAATTTTCAAGTACAGATTAGATTGTCCAGAAGATTTATAGGTTTTACTCTTATTTTAATTTTTAAAATATGTTCTTAGTTTAATGATAAAGAATTTTAGTTGTAAAAGATTTTTAAAAAAAATCAAAAACCTTAAGAATAATTACATCTTCAAAAAAGAATGAAAAATACATTTGGATGGAACATTGATGCTTTAGTCTATGATTTATTTAGTGGAAAAGTTGATAAAAAACTTTACGAAGATGTATTATCAGCATTAGGAGACTTAAAAGAAACTACAATTGATGAATTTGGTTGTGGAACTGGGAATTTAACACAAAGATTACCAAGAACAGCAAGAGTTAGAGTTATTGATTACTCTCCAATTGCTATAACAAAAGCAAAACAAAAAGCAAATAAAAACACTAGTTTTTTTGTCATGAATTTTTATCAAGAACAGCCCAAAGGATATAAACCAGATAAAATTGTAGCTTGTAGAAGTTTATATCATCCAGATTTATCATTAAGCTTAAGAATTTTATCTGAACATTTAGGGGATAATGGAGAACTTATTATTGCACATCCCGTAGACAGTTGGAGAAAATATATTACTCCAAAAATTAATGGAAAAAGAAGTTTTAATTTTATTCAGGTTGTTAAATCTATTGGAAGAATTGCAAATAATTTAAATGTTCCATATTCATTATTTAGTGCTGATGAATTTGAAAAAATTGGAAGACAACATTTTGATGAAGTAGTTATTGGTTCTGCAGGATATGATACTCATTATCTAATTCAATTAAGAAAAGGAACTCTTTCTAAAAAATAAAAAAAACTTCCAATACAAACTTAATCTTAAAAACAACAAAATTTAAATAATAACTCTAAATCAAAATTATATGGTAAATGTAAATGTCGGAGTTTTTGGCGCAACTGGAGAAGTAGGTCAAGAAATTATAAATGTTCTTGGTAATTTAAAATTCCCAGTAGGAAATCTATCTCTTTACGCAGGTCAGTCTGCTGGAAAAACCCTAGAAACACCTTTTGGTAACAAAGTTGTTCAACCCGCAGATAGTGCAAATTATTCTCAACTAGATTTAGCATTTTGGGCAATTAGTGGTGATTGGTCAAAAGCTAATTGGGAAAAAGCAAGAAATTCTAAATGTTATGTTATAGACAATTCATCAGCTTTTAGACGCGATAACAATGTTCCTTTAATTATTCCAGAAATAAATGGAGATTCATTAGAATGGAACAATTCAAGATTAATTGCAAACCCAAATTGTACTACTGCAATTGCAGCAATACCTTTACACATATTAAACCAAATAGCTGGAATTAAAAGAATCAGTTTTACTACATATCAGTCTTCTAGTGGTGCAGGAAATGGTGGAACAAAAGAATTACACGAACAATCAAGAAACTATCTTGATGGTAAATCTGTAAAACATAGTAAATTTCAACACCAATTACCATTTAATGTTATCCCACATATTGATGAATTTCAAGAAAATGGGTATACAAAAGAAGAAATGAAAACTGATTGGGAAACTAGAAAAATTTTAGGGCTAGAAAAATTTGTTAGAATTACAAGTGGTTGTGCTAGAGTAAGTGTTGATAGATCTCATTGTGAAGATGTACTTGTAGAAACACAAATGCCAGTAGATTTAAATGAGTATCGAACCGCACTAGGTAACGAACCAATGCTAAAAGTTTCTGATGACCCTTTAAATAATGTTTATCCAATGCCCATAAATACTTCTGGAAATTATCCAATTGAGGTAGGAAGAATTAGATCTCCAGAAATCTTTGATAATGGTGTTAGAATGTTTGTTTGTGGAGACCAACTTTTAAGAGGTGCTGCACTAAATGCAGTTTTGACTGCTCAAAAACTTTATGATCTTATGAGAATTGGATAAAATTCATATTCTATCAACATAATCTATTTATAATACTTAAATTCTTAATTTAAATAAGATGTATAATCCGCTTTCAAAAAGTGCAAGACACATAATACAACTTGCCCGCCAAGAAGGACAAAGATTTGAACACCCTTATGTTAGTACTGGACATCTTTTATTAGGACTTCTTAAAGACAGTAATAATTTAGGATATAAAATACTTCAAGAGCAAGGTTTTAATCTAAGAATTGGAAGAGAAGAATTAGAAAAATTAGATCCTACCGGTCCAACTATGGTTACTATGGGAAGAGTTCCTGGAACTAGGGATGCACAAAACGCATTAGACTGTGCTCATATTTCTTCATTGTTTTATCAGGTCCCTGAAATACAGCCAGAAGATCTTTTTTCAGGACTTCTAACAGTCCCTAATTCTACATGCCAAAATATGTTATTAAGTGGGGGTCTTAATATCCCTCAATTAAGATCTGATTTACTTCAACGCAGAGGAGGTCTAGACACCCAATTAAATACAACCTCAGTAGCCTACATACAAAATCATTCTTTTTTCTAAACAAAAGTTACTGTTTTCCAAGTAATTCATATATTTTACCTTGCATATCAGATAAAGTTGGATTTGTCTTAGCACTCATAATTGCTTCTCCAACAAGCATTGCATTAACTCTTGGATGAGATAATTCTCTAACATGATCATAAGTAAGTATCGCACTTTCTGTTACAATAGGATATCCTTCGGGAATATTTTCCAAAAGACGCAAAGTTGTATTCCTATCTGTTGAAAAATTATGAAGATTCCGGTTATTAACTCCAAAAATTTGAGATTTACCAGAAATAGCTTTTTCAAGTTCTCCTTCATCATGAGATTCAACTAAACAATCCATACCTAGAGATTTTGCAATTCCAATATAATCTTCAATTTGAGATGGATCAAGTATAGCTGAAATAAGCAAAATTGCATCTGCCCCATATGTTCTAGCTTCATATATTTGAGAAGAATCAATAATAAAATCTTTTCTTAAAAGAGGTATATCTACCAAATCTCTCACTCTTTTTAAATAACCAACCTCTCCTTTAAAATGAGAATCAGTAAGAACAGATATTGCAGAAGCTCCACTTTCTTCATATAATTTAACAATCCCTTCTGGTTCTACACCCGGCCTAATATCTCCTTTAGAAGGTGACGCTCTTTTAAATTCTGCTATTAAATTCATACCAGGTTTAGAAATTGCACCTGCAAAATTTCTTGTAGGTGGTTGATCAAATGATTCCTGTTTATATCTATCTGCTAAACCTGATCTATAAAGTGTATCAACTTCAGGTTTCTTTTTTTCGCAAATTTTTAACAATACAGAAGGGACTTCATTAGCCATAATTATTAAGATTTAAATGAATTTTATAAAGTTATATTCAATCCACTACCAATTAAACTTAAACTCATTTACTCCCTATGTCTTATTGGATCTGATTGTTCTACTAATTTACCATTTTCTATTCCATAAAATTTAGCCCAATTACCAAGAGGATGGTTGCTATGATAACCATACCCTTTCTGACTTTTATAATCTAAATTTCCTCCAGGCCTTGCAAGAATTAAATGTCGAATATCATTTCTCACCATGTTAAATTCAGATTGTAATATTTCCATTCCCTGAGTAGCCTTTTTTGGATCCACATCTCTCCCAAACAAATCTAAATTATATACTAATAAAAGTTCTTTTCCGCTTATTTTATCACTCAAATTATTAGGATCCTCTGAAATTTCTTCTAAAAAATCTAATAAACAAGGTTCTCCAAATCTTTGAAGATCTGTTTCAAATCCTTTGAGGTAACTAGGATATTCTTGTGAAGAAATCCCTTCTACAATCATTGCTATCCTAGATCTAGATAATTCCAAAAGTATTTTATCGTTTACTTCATGGTACTTTGCCATTTGCACTATAGAAATATGCCTCTTTTAAATATTTCTGTGTAATAAGGACCTAAAACTCTTTTTAATGACCAAAATAATCAATTACACAACCAAAACTCCTAAAAACCCTTCATTCTTAACAAATTCATGTTAGACAAACTAGGTTCAGCATTAAAAAGCGGATTTGACAAAATAGCTGGAGCTATATTTATAGATACCAAAACAATTGAATCTGTTGTTAAAGATCTTCAAAGAGCCTTAATTCAAGCAGATGTTAATATTCATTTAGTAAAAGAATTAGGAGAAAAAATAAAAAAAGAGGCAAAAAATGAGAATATCAAAGGAATAGAAAAAAAAGAACATATAACTAAAATTCTTCATGATGAAGTTCTCAAACTTTTAGGAAAAGAAAAACATGAACTAAAATTAGAAAAAGGAAAAAATTTAAAGATAATGCTTCTAGGACTCTATGGCTGTGGAAAAACAACCTCTACTGCAAAACTTGCTACATATTATTCAAAACGAGGATTTAAAGTTGCAATGCTCGGACTTGATGTTCATAGACCTGCAGCTGCAGATCAACTTGAACAACTTAGTAAACAAACAAAAACTCAAGCATTTATTGACAAAAATGAAAAAAACGCCCTAAATATTTATAAAAAATATAAAGAAGAATTAAAAAAATTTGACATTGTTATTATAGATACTGCTGGAAGACACAGTCTTGATAAAGAACTTGTAAAAGAAATTGAATCATTAAATAAAGAAATAAAACCAGATTATTCCCTTCTAACAATTCAAGCAGATATAGGACAAGCAGCTAAAAATCAGGCTTCTGAATTTCAAAAAGCATGTGAAATTAAAGGAGTTATTATTACAAGAATGGATTCAACAGCAAAAGCAGGAGGAGCACTTACTGCTTGTAATGAAACTAACGCTCCAGTTTTCTTTATAGGTACTGGAGAAAAAATGAATGAATTTGAAACCTTTGATC
This sequence comes from Candidatus Woesearchaeota archaeon, assembly GCA_964548105.1. GTDB lineage: Archaea > Nanobdellota > Nanobdellia > Pacearchaeales > GW2011-AR1 > ARS1285. Next base: position 8,782 of record CAZJPU010000040.1, read on the forward strand.
CAGAATCATTTATTTCTAGACTTTTAGGATTAGGAGATTTAAATGGTTTACTTGAACGTGTTCAATCAGTAATAGATGAGAAATCCCAAAAAAAATTAAAAACAAAACTAGAAAAAGGAACTTTTGACCTTCGTGATTTTCAAGAACAACTAAAACAAATGAGTGGAATAGGTAGTTTTTCTAAACTAACTGAACTTATCCCAGGACTAGGAAATGCAAAAATTCCAGACAATCTCCTAGGAGTTCAAGAAGATAAAATGAAAAAATGGCAATACACCATTGATTCTATGACTCCTGAAGAAGTTGAAAACCCTGAAATTATGGAAAAACAAACTTCAAGATTATCAAGAATTGCAAAAGGTTCTGGAACCTCTACAACAGATATCAGACAATTACTAAAACAATACAAACTATTAAAAGAAATGACTCAAGGCTCTGAAATGACAGATTTTGACCCCTCACAAGGCCTTTCTCAAAAACAAATGCAAAAACTTGCAAAGAAATTTGGAAAAAAAATGAAGTTAAAATAGGTTTATTCTTTTAAAAATCTTAACAAGAATCTGCACAATTATTTTTATCAATCTTAATCAAAACAAACATGACCACAACTAGTCTTTTCCCTACTAGAAGTCTCTCCTCCAACAACATCTCCTGTTGTAGAATTATAATTACAAGAAAAAGTGTCAGTGCTATAATCACCATAAAAATATGTTGGAAAAGCAAAACAAGTTCTATCTACTCCAATATTATAAGTATTTCTTTCTCCAATATTATCTATATCAAGATCTCCTATTCCGATTCCTCCTCCTCCTGAACTACCTCCAAAACAAACATAACCACATTTAACTGCAGTAGCACAACCTCCACCACCAGCAGCTCCAGTAACAAGTCCAGAGATAGAATCATATTTACAAAATTGACTCCAACTAGTACTCCCACCACAATCTCCTCCATGAACCCTTGTAACAAATGCAAAACAATCTCTATTTACTCCGATATCAGTACCAGAAGGAACATCAAGAAGAAATTCTGTAATCACAGCTCCTCCTCCACCCCCAGAACCTCCACCTTGATCAATAAACTCTTGTAATGTTACAATATCGCCAGAGGCATTTTTAACATCAATCTCATCTGAAGAATGTCCCAGAATACTTGGAACACCACTTGAAAAATCACCATAAGCAATAACTAATCCCATTCCAATTAGAAAAACAGCTACAAAAGACAAAAAATATATCTCTTTCTTTTTTATATCAAAACTAATTTTCATTTTCACTCTTTTTATAAATTACCCAAGGAACAAGTATTTAAATATGTTTCCCAAAAATATAATATAACATGAAAATAACAATTATTGGAAGCATGAAATTCTACCCTGAATTTGAAAAACTAAAACAAGAATTAGAAAAACAAGGCCATGAAATAATAATTCCCCTATCCAATGAATTTTACGAAAAAAGTAATAAAGTAAAAAAAGAAGCCATGAGAAATCATCAAAAAAATATAGAAACTTCTGATGCAATTTTAGTTGCTAATTTTAATAAAAATAATATTTCTGATTATATTGGTATTAATTCTATAATGGAAATTGGAATAGCTTTTAACAAAAATAAAAAAATAT
>CAZJPU010000041.1:0-9938 GCA_964548105.1 Candidatus Woesearchaeota archaeon
AAAAGTTTATTAAAATAACAGTGAAAATAATTGGTTATCAATAAAACATCATAAAAAAATCTCAAAAAGAATTCCTAAAATAAAAATTAGAGTTAATAGAGCAACTACAAACCAATTAAGAGGCATTGAAAATTCTGGTTTTCGATTGCATTTCTTTTTTGCACTCTGAGTTATAAATAAAATCATAATTATACCAATTCCTCCAGAAATAGCTCCTCCAATTCCTAAAATTTCTATAAATTTTAATAAATTAAAATAAGTTATCCCAAGATATAATCCTATAGGAATTAGGGATACAAAGAGAAATCTAGATAATTTTGAAACTTTTAGATCATATTCAAAAATATCTCTTATTGAAAAACTTAAAACAAGATAACTAGTGAACATTGTAAAAATACCTAACAGGGTAACTAAATTCCCAAAACCAAGTGTTGCTACTTGTGGAACTTCATTACCAAGAACACCTACAAATACAAAACTAAAAATAATATACAAAGCTATTGGAATTGAACATCCTAGAATAATTGCTTTTCTAAATTTTTTTTCACTTCCTTTAATTTCCATTCTTAATTCAGGTATGGAAGTAAAACCCATCATTGAAAATAACACAACTCCAAAAGGTAAGAAAAAATGTGAAAAATCAGAATGAGCATAATTTTTAATACTTATTCCTGGAAAATAATATACTGCTATTGCTAAAATAAGAAGGATAATTGCAATCACGCCCCAGGTCTCTACTTTTTTTAGACCTTTTAGACCTTCTTGTAAAAGTAATGTCATTATTAACCAAAATCCAATAGCAAAATATATCCCGTATTCTATTCCTCCTGTAAAAATCATAGAAAGACTTTGTCCTTCACCTATTAAGTAAGCTAATAGTGCAGAATAAAGGCCAAAAATTACTACAAAAAACATTATCCCTTCTCCGTATTTTCCTAAATATTTCCCAGCATATCCTGGTAATTGGTGTCTTCCTTTTGTTCTTAAACTTACTTCTCCAAGGCATAAATTAGTATAAATTTTTATGAATCCTATAACTAATAACCAACCAAGTCCAATCCAAACTCCTGATTTTGAAAATACATAAGGAAGACCGAGAATTCCTGCCCCAACTATTGCACCTGTTAAGGTAAACGTTGTTGCCCAAAATTTCTTATCCATCTTCACCTTTTTATTACCAAGAAAAACAAATAAACATTTAAATAGGTTTACCTTTATTTTATATAATGAGCCTGTAGTTTAACGGATAAAATTTCCGGTTTCGGCCCGGCTGATCGAGGTTCGATTCCTCGCAGGCTCGTTTTATTAAAACTGAGAAGAGGTTCGAATACTTTAACTTTCTATTGAAGTTCATCGCAATCCTGATGTCAGTTTCCCACTCCCAGGCGACTCATAAGTATTTTAAGCAGAAAGAGATAGTTTCATAAAATCAGGGAAATAATTAATCCCTTTCCTACTCTGAACATTTAAGTATAGAAAAGCATTTATTTTTTTAAATAAATAATCGCCAAATTATTTAATTGCTGCTCAACTATTTGATGCCTTAATACACAAATCAAGAGAGTATTTTTTTGTTTTCCAATATTGACTAGTAATGTTATAATCAATCAAATAGCATACAGATTCATCTTTTGTATTGTAAGCCACCATATAGTAACATTCATGAACATAAGTTAAATTATTAAAATTATCACAATAGGTATAATCTTTATTGTCAATTGCTAATCCCCAAATACATTGTTCCTTAATAGGTCCTTCCTCGAGGTCCATACAGATATCTAATGCATTCTTCGAAGGAATCTTATCCACTAATTCAAGGGTTTCTTCACAATTTCCTTCATAACATATACAAGAAAGTGGCGGTGCAATCATGACAGAGCTAAATCCTCCTATCAATGGAAAATCGCTATAACAACCATGAAAGTCCCCTGATGCACCCTTGCAATCAATATCATTTAAACAGGCCTTTGAACCAAGGGGTTTAATTAGAAAAAATAATAGCAAGACTATTAAAACTGAAATAATAATCAACGCAATTGCTCCTCTTTTCATAAATAATCTATTGTATTCATCTATTTAAATTTTTACCCTCACTGACATCCATGACTTCTTCGCTAACGCTCGACTCTGCGGAGGCGATGAACAGACATTAAAACACTCTCTTTTTGCGAAAAGCTCATCCTAATTAATCAACTAGTTTTAATGTCAAACATTAAAGTCCCAGAAATTTCTGTTTTCTGAGCCTCGCAGGCTCGTTTTATTTTTCTAAGCCTCATAGACTCATTTATACGTCTACAATTATATTAATAATTAAATATATGTAGACGTATATACGTCTACAATTAAAAACATTTATAAACCATGTAGACACATAAATTCATGACATATACTGAAATCAAAGAAAAAGGAGAGAAAAAATATTATTATAGAGGAAAATCTATAAGAAACGGTAAAAAAGTAGATAAAAAAAGAATTTATTTAGGAGTTAACTTAAAAAAACAAGAGCTTGAGGAAAAAGAAAAACAAGCAGATAAAAAATTATTAAATATTCAAGAAAAACCCTCTCCTAAAATTCAAGAAAAACAAGCAAATAAAAATCAAGAAAGAGGTGATAAAAAAAAGGTCACCTTTGATATTGATAAAGATAAAGATTTTTCTAACTGGTATACAGATATTATTCAAAAAGCAGAATTAGCAGATTTAAGAAGTAATGTTAAGGGGTTTCTTGTTTTTCAACCATGGTCTGTTTTAGCTATGGAAAAAATGTATAGTTATATGGAAAAAACATTACAAAAAAAATCACATAAACCTTATTGGTTTCCAACATTAATTCCAGAATCTAATTTAAAAAAAGAAAGTTCGCATATTAGTGGATTTACTCCTGAAGTTTTTTGGGTTACTCATGGAGGAGAAAAAGAACTTGAAGAAAGATATGCATTAAGACCAACTTCTGAGACATTATTTTATCAAATGTTTTCACAATGGATTAGAAGCTATAAAGATCTTCCATTTAAAACATATCAAAGAGCAAATGTATTTAGATATGAAACAAAAGCTACTAGACCTTTTTTAAGAAGTAGAGAATTTCATTGGATAGAAGCTCATTGTGCTCATGAAACACAAGAAGATGCAATAAAACAGGTTTATGAGGATATGGAAACAACAAAAGAGGTTTTACATGATATCTTTGGTTTACCTTTTTTATTTTTTGAAAGACCTTCTTGGGATAAATTTCCAGGAGCATATAAAACATTTGCAGCAGATGTATTAAATCCAGATGGAAAAGTAGTTCAACAACCATCAACACATATAATCTCGCAAGAATTTTCAAAAGCGTTTGATGTTAAATTTAAAGATAAAAATGAAAAAGAAAAATTTGCATGGATAACTTGTTATGGTCCTGCAATCTCAAGAATATTTGCAAGCATAATTGCAGTTCATGGAGATAATAAAGGATTAAGATTTCCTTGGAAAATTGCTCCGATTCAAGTAATGATTATTCCAATTGGAGATGACGATGAAGTTGAAAAACAAACTAAAGAAATAAAAAAACAATTAGAAGATAATGAAATTTCTGTTGAAATTGATAATTCTGAAAAAAGATTAGGGGAAAAATTTTATTTCTGGGAAATGAAAGGAATTCCACTAAGAATAGAATTAGGGAAAAAAGAATTAATTGAGAATAAATTAACAATATTTAGAAGAGATAAAGGTGAAAAAGAATCAATAAAAATAAGTGATTTATTAAAATACATAGAAAAAACATCTAAAGAAATAGATGAAAACTTAACAAAACAAGCAAATAAATTATTTGAGAATAATTTAGTAGATACTAATTCCCTTGAACAGATAAAAGAAGTTATAGATACTGGAAAAATTGCAAGATGTGAGTTTTGTTCTGTTGATAAATCAGGGGAAAAATGTGCAGAAATAGTTGAAAAAGAAACAGGAGCAGAAATAAGAGGAACAAAATTAGATGAAAAAGAGCAAGATCTAAAAAAATGTATAATCTGCAATAAAAAAGCTAATCATATTGTTTATATTGCAAAATCTTATTAAATTTTTCTTTAAAATATCATTAAAATAACTTATTTTATGAGATATATTTCATGTAGTCTATTTTACCACAGCAAAACCAAAACCTTTATAAAACTAAAAAAATATAAAAAATAATAAAATGGCGACAAGTACATCACAAGATTATTCCACTCCAGATATGAGATCAAACTTAATTGGATATTTAAATGGTAGGTGTAATGGAGCATTAATAGGAGTATTTGGAGATCAATTACCAAAATTAGACCAAGGAGTTCTAGTAGAACTAGCAACAACAGATAGAGCACCTACTGCTTATGAAATTCGACAAAGTGTTTCACAAGAATTAAGAATTTCAGATGAAGAATTACAAAGAAGAGAAACTTATTTTTTAGTAGAAACTCAAGGAGATAATCTTGGAAAATTAGCAATAGGTGAAGACCCACAAAGATTTTTTGAAAAATTAGATCCTAAGTTAATAGACAGACTTGCTTTTGGAAAAATCTCACTAACACATCCAAGAATTTTAAAAGCTTTAAGCCCTGAACATCAAACAACTTATTTTACAGTAGCAAAAAACTATTCAAGATTATTTAATTTTTATAAAAGGACTGTTTTAGACTTAACTGAAGAAGAAGCTGAAATACTTGCAAGAGGATCTATAGGACCTAGAAATAAACGGAGAGGATCTGCACAATTAATGTTAGAGACAATAGGAGCCCCTACAAATGTGATTCATAAATCTGAAGTAGAAAGATTAGCACTTGAAGAAAAAATAGATGATCCTAATAACCGAAAAAACGGATATAGTTCAGAGGGTCATGGAAACATAACCGAAACCACATGCAGCCCTGTGAGTGGTTCAAACCGTATTGCTACTAATAATAATGCTTTTGCAGGACCTGGAGCAAGTAACTGAAATCATTAATTAAAATCCTCAACAATCTTTGTTTCTAACTTATTATATCCAAAAAAGTCGGTTGTATAATTATAAGCTCCTGCATTTAAGAAAACAATTTTATCACCAACTTGTTTAATTAAAAGATTTACCCTATATCTAAAAATATCATCCCTTGTTGGAGAGTTTCCTTTGATTAAATAAGTTTCTCCATTTTCAGAATCCTTTAATTCTCCTTCTACTAACATTTTAGTTCCTGTTAAAACATTGTCTAATGCACAATTGTATATTGTTGTATTAACAATTAAATTATTAGCGTATTTTTGAATAACTTCTGTTTCTAATTTAATACAAGGAGCTGCTAAAAATCTTCCAGGTTCAATATAAACTTTGATATTTTTTTCTTTTAAAAATAAAACAGTTTCTTTAATTTTTTTAAAAATATAATTTGTAACATCAATAGATGAACTTCTATAAATTGAAGGAAGACCACCCCCTAAATTAATAAAAGAAATTGTTTGAATGGTTTCAGGAGTTAGAGAGTCTTGAATTTCTTGTTTAATTTCCCATTCGCTTGTATTTTGAGATTTTCTATGAATATGAATTCCTAATTGGTTTATATTGGAATTGTCTTTTAGTTGTTGGATTAATTTATTGATTTTTATTGAAGGCATTCCATAAACAAAATATTTTCCTGTTCCAATTCTATGTTCCATAAATTTCATTCTTAAACTTAAATTAATCTTAATATTTTTTTCTTTAACAACTGTTAACAATCTATCTAGATCGATTTCATTATCTATCACAAAGTTTGTTATTCCTTGATTAAAAAGTTCAATTAATTCTTGCTCAGATTCTGCCTGAGTAAAAAACCAAATTCTTGATTTATCTTTAATGTCTTGTAGTTCTTCTTTGGCGTGGATTGAAAAATTGATTTCAGAATCTAAATCTTGTAAAACTTTTCCAACAACTCTGTTTGTTTTATAGCTATAGGATATTTTTAGGTTTAAATCTTTAAGTTTTTGGATTTGTTGTTTTAGAACAGATTTTGAGAGGATGAATTTAGCTTTACTCATCTTTTAATAAACCTCTTTCTTTCATTTTATCTAAAACACTACACATTATTAATGGAAAAGTTATACAAACATCTCCATTAACTGTTGAAGCTTCTGCATCATCTTTTAATTTTCCCCAAGACTTTGCTTCTTGTGTTGTTGCTCCTGAAAGTGAACCAGATGTTGGGTGAGAAGTTGTTAGATAAACTGCATAATCAAATCCTCCTGATAAAAGCGCTGCAAAAATTGCATAATGTTTAGAAATACTTCCCCCTAATGAAATTAAACCTTTTTTTTCATCAAAACTTAAATCAGTTACAATCCTATCCATATCTAGGATAGTATCTACAATAAAATCTGGGTTTTTTTGTTGAAACATAAAAAGTTGAAAACCAAATGAAGAATCTGCAATTCCTGGGCAATAAATAGGGATGTTATTTTTTGCTGCTTGGTAAAGAATTGAGTTTGTATCTGTTAACATTAACCCAATTTCTTTTAATAATTCTGAAGGGGATATTCTTTTTTGTTTTTTATAAATAATTGAAAGAATTTCACTTATCTTGTCTTCAAATTTCATATAACTTTCATTTCTGATTAATAAATTTCCAACCCGATTTTCCCCTCTTTCATGCATTGCAGTATCATCTGCATTAAAATTAGAGATCTCAAAATCTTCATTTAAACTTTTCATTATATCTTCTTCAATTGAACCAGAAGTTGTAACAAGAATATTCGGAATTTTTAATTTGCATAATTGTGCAAAAAACCCCCTTAAACCAGAGGTTACCATGTTTGAAGTAAAAGTTAAAAAAATCTTAGAATTAGCTTGTTTCATTTTTAAAATAACATTTACTGCTTCATTTAATTCTATTGACTGGTAACCTAAACTACTAAAATCATCAACCAACTGTTCAACAGTCATTCCAGACCTCCACAAAAAATCTTTAACTTTTTTCATTTGAAACAAAATAGATTTAATTATAACAGAAATAAATTTGCAATTAAAATTAACAAATAGGAATTGCTAAACTCTCGATTATTAAATTTGATTTATTCATCTTTTTTCCCATCTTTTATATGCTTGTTGTACTTGATTAGTATTTAAGGCAATTCCAGAAACTATGCCTCCAAAAGAAACATAAAGAGAGCCAACACGAAGAATATTTCCATAATCTTGTAATTCTTGTTTTCTTGTTATATTTATGCCATCTTTATCAGGCATTTTTTGTGCAACCTTGCATACCGCATCTCCTGTAACAATTCCACTAAAACCTAGTAAAATTGTTGAGGTTGCTAATATTTTCCGAAGGTTCATTTTAACTTCCATAAAAAATACAGAAAATACCTATTTATAAAATTAACTAAAGAAGAAATCCTGTTTTAATTTCTTATAAATTTTACCAACCTACCATGGTTTCATAACAATCTCCTGAACAATATTTTCCACCGCGAATGCTTTGAAAATAGTCTTGTCCTTTTCTTACAATTGTTTTACAACCAAGTTCACTACATCTAAAATCTTCTTCAGCAGTTCTAACAACTAATTGGGGATTTGTTGAAACACTAGGGTCTGTTACTTCTTCTAAATAAGCAATTGCCATACATTAGTTTAGTCATAATTTTATTTAAAAGTTATCAATTGGGAATATATCTCTATATATTTTAAATATTTCTAGATAGTGATTAGGTATGAGATTTAGATAAATTTTTAATTCTTTCTTTAAAAACAGGTAAATCATTAACACCCATTTTAGCTCCTGTTGCTCCTTTATGGCCTCCGCCAGTTGCTCCTTCTATTCCATTAATTGCATCAAGAGTAAGTTTTCTAATATCTCCAGGACCACGAAGAGAAACATTTGCAACATCTCCATTAATATAAATAACTACAATAACCTTATCTGAAAATTCAAAACTTAACTGGTTGGCAAGATTAGCACTCAGACTTAATGCCCCGCCATACTGAAAACAAAGAATCCTGATTCCTACAAGTCCTCTTGCTTTTTTTATTAATAATTGATATCTTGAGTTTATGTCTTCATATCTTTTTAAAATTTGTTTTGTTGTTGTGTTTTCTTCTAATATATCTATTGGGCCTTTAGCCTTTATCATAAATCTTATCATTTTAACAACATTTGTCGTAGTATTTTTTAAGGAGAAATCTAGAATTCTTGCAATTCTTCCAATTTCACTTGTATATAATAAATCAAAAGCACCTTTAGGATCTTTTTTACCTAATTCAGGATATTTTTTTATAAATTCAGGATAAAACTCTGGCATATAACAATCACTAATACAACCGATTAGTGAAAGCCAAATATCTTCTTTTTTATTAGTTATTTTATAACATAAATAAGAAACAGGTTCATTTGTTTTATCATTAAAAAAAGGATTATAATAATTAACATAACTCTCTGTTGGTTTTTCTACTTGATGATGGTCTATCCAAACTATGGGTATATTATCATTTTTTGCTTTTTCTAAAAATTCTTTAGAAACAGAATGTTTATCTAAAATAAAGATATAATCTGGTTTTAATTCTAAAACCCTTCTATAATATGTGGCTTCTAAATCTGGAAAAGATTTAATTGCTATGCCTTTGCCTCTTCCAATATATCTTTGTAAAAGCAAAAAACTTGTTAAACCATCATTATCATTATCAAAAAAGAATAAAGGATTTTGAGCTTTTTCAAGATGTTCTCTAATTTCTTTTATTTGTTTTAATGTTAACATAATTATAAAAGAATCAAAGAATATTTAAATATAACTTAAATAAAATATATTTCATTACATCTTTTTACCAACAATAACTTGCTCTCTTAGATTGATTAGTTCTTTTTGTGCTTCATTAATATCACCTTTAATAATTTTTCTTAAATCTTCTACTTCTGCACTAAGTGTTCCTTCTAAATTTTTAAAATGTCTTATTAAATTGTTAATATCATGTTTGCTTAAATTTGTATTACTTAAAAGTCTGTAACCTTTTGATGTGACTGGATTTTCTAGGGGTTCTCCAAATAAAACTTTTGCCATATTGTTTAAATCTAAGAGCTTGTCAAAACTAAGGTTATCAAAAAATTGCCTTACTTTTTTAGGCCTCGGATGATAATCTTTGATTATCGCTTCCTCTCTTTTCTCGATTCCTTGAGTTATCTCCCTCATCCTCATCCTTACAATTATCCCTTCTCTTCCAAGTTCGACAATATACTCATTAATGATATTTGCCATTTTTCTTATCATTTCCAGTCTTTCTAAAATCCTACAAACATCTGCTATAGATACTAAATTTGTAACCTCTAGTATGTCTAAATTTGTTAATAATTCATCAAATACCTCTCTTTGTTTTTCTAGAATTTGTAGTGTTTCAGTTGCCCTTCTCAAAAGTTCTTCTGTATTTTGCAGGACGTATTTTGAATTTCCATAATAAATTGTTATCAATCGTCTTCTTTCAGAAACAGCTATTACTAATCCTTGAATCTGTTTTGCAGTTCTCTCTGCAGCTTGGTGTCTGGTTCCAGTCTCTATTGTATTTACATTTCTATCAGGAGTTAACAAAAGGTTTGCATATAAAATCTTTTTAAAATCCTCAGATAACATTATGGATCCATCCATCTTTGCTAACTCTACAAGTCTTTTTGAAGTAAATTTTATATTAATCTTAAATCCTCCTTGAAAGGTATTGTGAGCATTTTTATTATTAATAACTATTAATGCACCACTATTACCATTAACAATATCATCTAATGCTTCTCGTAATCCTGTCCCAGAACTAAATTTTTTTAGGATATCTAATTTTGTTAACTTTCTTTCGCTATCTGTATCTTGTTTTTTTGAATCTCTAGCTAGGTCTTTTAAATTTTCTTCTTTAAAAGAATCAACCAAATCCTTATTTACAATTTTTTCAGATAAAATATTTTCAACCATTTTTAACAAATATTAATAATAACAATTGT
>CAZJPU010000042.1:0-9610 GCA_964548105.1 Candidatus Woesearchaeota archaeon
TTTTTTATTATACTTTCTATTTGTTTAATTTTTCTAGATTATATTCTTCTAAATCACTATAGATAGGACCTCCAGAAAAAAACTCAGACTCCTTTAAAAAAAACTTATCGACTTTAAAATTAATTTTTTTAACTTTCATCCCTTCAATATATTCTAATAAAGCTTTTTTATCTCCTACATTTTTTACTCTTGCAATTGTTATATGGCCCATAAACCTATATTCAGAATCAAACAAATCCTTAAGTTTTCCATCAACTTCTTTTTGGAATTTCCCTACCCCTTTTAACCCTACCCAGATAATCTTAATAAACTGCTTTGAAAAAACTCCAATTTCTCCAAATTCTGCTTCAAATTCTAAAAATTTTATTTTTCTTAATCTTTCTTTTACCTTCTCGATTTCCTCTTCTTGAATATCTCCAAGAAATTTCAGAGTCAAATGCAAATTCTCACTATCTGTAAAGGATCCATTAAATAAATTTCTTTTCTTAACTAAGTTCTGTATTTTTCCTATATAATTTATTGCTTCCCTAGGTAAATCCAGGGCAACAAAACACCGTTTAGCATCTTTAGTTTCTTCTTTCATTTTAATAATAAATTTAAAGAATATTAAAACTTAATTGTATAAAAGACTTTATTAAAAAAGCCAATAAATAAAACTTCTAACATTTTGATTTAATTTTCCTCCCCTATTATTAAGGGTGGATAAATATAAATCAATAAAACTTCTAAAACAAACATAAGATTTCCAACAAAACTTATAAAAAAACCCTAAATCATCTCACACAACAATTTCGCCCCTAACTTTGAGGTCATATTATTAAAATCTCTATCTGGATTAATCTCAACAATATCTGCCCCTCTAAAATTCTTCAACAAATTCAACCTTTTTACAAAATAAATCAAATCACTACTACTTAATCCCCCAGGCTCTAAATAACCAGTTCCAGGAGCAAAACCAGGATCAACACTATCAATATCTATGCTTACATAAAACCCACTTGATTTCCTTGCTTGTTCCATAATTATATCACAAACATCTTCAATACCCTCTCGCAAGATATCCATTTTAATTATAGTAATTCCACGTTCTTTTAAAAATTTAATTTCATGTTCCCATAAGTTTCTAGCAGAAATCAAAATAACATTTGTAAAACCCTCTTCTATAAGTTTTCTTAACCACTCTTCATGAGTTGGTTCTTTACAAGGATTATCACAATCAGCATGAGCATCAAAAACAATTAATAAAGGATTTTCTTCAACTTTTTCAAATGCCTTAACAATAGGATAACTTATACTATGATCTCCCCCTATAAAAAAAGCCTTTGAATTTTTCTCAAATATTTCCTTACTATTTTCAAAAATCAAAAAGTTAGCCTCTTCAAGATTATTTAAATCAACATGTATTTCTTCTAAATTTAATCTTTCAAACTCCAGAAGTTTTCCTTCTTCATTACTTCTAATATTTTTTAATTCTTTAAGTACCTCAACAGGAGCTTTTTCACAGCCTTTTGTTCTTCCCATTGAATTAACAAGTCTAACTCTTATAATTTGCATAATAACAAGAATTAAAATTTATTTAAATACTCTCCTATCCTAATCCTATAAAAAATTCTAATTAAAAATTTCTGCTCTTAATAACTCTATTGAAAAACTCAATAAGATAAAAATTCTAATCTTTTGATTTAATTTTCCTCCCCCTCTATAAAGGAGGAGAAATGTAAATCAGTAAAAATTATAAAACCAACATAAAATTTTCAACAATTCTGCGCCTAATCTTTCTTAAATTCAACAACAAAAATTATTCCTAGAACCCCCAATAAATTATCTACCCAGGAACTAAAGCAATAAAACTATATCCTTTTAGTTTACTCAAATCTCTTACAGATTGCAGTTTAACTTTTCCAATTTCTTCTTCATATTTATAATAATTTCCAGCATCACCTCCAAGCTCTTCCTGAAGCAGTTCAATCATCGTAGAATCGCATTTTTCCTTAGTTATCTGCCTTAAACCTATTAATCTTTCTTTTGCTTCTTCAAAATCTGATTTTTTTAAATCATTAAATTTCTTAATTTCTTTTAAAACAATTTCTTTTATTTTATCTATTTTTTCTTTTACAGTTCCTGAATAAATTATTTCATAAGAATAATCTTTTGATTGTTCTAAATGAGATCTTATGGCATAACACAACCCTCTTTTCTCTCTTACCTCTTGAAAAAGTCTACTACTCATCCCTCCACCTAAGATAGAATCAAAAACTTCTGCAGCATATCTATTTTTATCTCCAAGTTTAGGCATATGAAATCCTAAAACTTCATGAGCCTGGTCTATTCCTTTTCTTTTTTCTATTAATTCTCCATTTCTAGGAATTATTGGAATTGAATTTATTTTTCTAGTTATTTTAGGAAATTTATTAGCTTCTTCTAAAACTTTTTCCCAAGAAGTATCTCCAACAACACTAAAAATCATATTATTTGTTGAATAAATAGAATTAAATAAATCAATAACCTTTTCTCTTGATAATCCCGAAACAGTCTTTTCTGTTCCTGCAATAGAAATATTAAAGGGTTTTTCATACAAAAGTTCTTTTATTTTTTCAAAAACATGAGAACTAGGATTATCATGATACATTTTTATTTCTTCAAGAATAACTTTTCTTTCTCTTTCTAAAGCTTCTTTTTCAAATAATGGGTTTAAAACCAAGTCTCTACCGATCTCTGCTCCTAATTCAAAATATTTGCTTGGAAGCTTGTTCCAAAAAGCAGTTATCTCTTCAGAAGTAAATGCATTAAGAATCCCTCCCTTACTCTCAATTTCCTGAGGAATTTCACTAACTGTTCTTTTTTTAGTTCCTTTAAAAACCAAATGTTCAATAAAATGGCTTATCCCCTTTATATTTTCTTTTTCATATTGAGCCCCAAATTTTACACAAGTAGCAACACTAACAACAGGAATTTTTCTTTTTTCAAATATAACTGTAAGTCCATTATCTAATTTTTTCCTATGAAATTCAATCTCTTTTACCATTTTTTATTTCAGTTTTTAGAATAGTTATTTATGAAACATTCTTTATATCCAAAAAATGTCTATACTCTCCTTCACTCTGAATATTATAATCTATGTTAATTTCGTTTTTAAATTCTGGCATTTTAAGAACAGCACTTTCTGCCTCTCCTCCTTCAAAATCAATCCTAAATTTATATTTTTCACTAACTTTTTTTAATTCTTCTAACTTTTTTTCATCAATAACTTTCCCTAAAAATTCTTTAGAAATTCCTTCACAAGAAATTTTTGTTAAGATAACAATAAATCCTTCTTTTAACAATTTATCCCAGATTTTCTCAGGATCATAATCCCATAATGGAGCATAAAACTCTAACTCCAAATCATCACATATTTTCTTAATCCTACTTCCTTGATAACTACTAGCAATTCCTCCAACAATAACAACTTCAATTTTATCTTTAACACTCTCAATTAAATTCTTCAAATCTTCAACCTCTTTTTCTTCAATACCCTTACTTCCTTTAATTACTAAATCAATACCTAATTCCTCTGCTTGTTTTTCTAACAAATTTAAATAAGGTTTATGAAACATAAAACTATCAAAATTCTCAGGAATAATTGATAATAAATAACAAATATCATATTTTTCCTTTGCTAAATGCAAAGCCAAACAACTATCTTTTCCTCCTGAAAATAATACTGCAGCTTTCTTTTTTTCCTTCATCTTATACCCTACAAACTATAAACAATAAGTCTTTATAAAACTTAAGCGAAAATTCTTAATAAAAACCTTTGTTCTTTATGAATTTTGATTATCTTTTAAACAATTTTATTTTTCTCCTCCTATTAATAAGGGAGAACAAATAAAAATTTCTGATAATCTAATCTTATTAAGGAGGGTTTAACCGTAACCTTTAATTAATCAAATTTAAAAAATATCAATAAAACAAATTCCTAATTTCTATTTTTTACATCCTACTTTTTATATCCTACTTTCTACTAACATGTTTATTATCTTTAATATAAAATCTCATTGGTTTTTCTAAATCTTTTTTAACACCAATTCTAAAACTCTCTACAATTTCAAATTCTTTTCTATCAGCATTCTCATCCCCTACAACCCCTCTCTCAACATTCTCATCCTCAACCCTGCCATATTCAAACCCTTCATCATCAACCGCCCCTCCCCCAACTTCCTCATCCTCAACCCTGCCATCCTCAACAACCACCCCCTCAACCCCCTCATCCTCTACCACCATAATCTTTTCATTATCAATAATATCCTGTTTATGAAATTCTTTACCAATTTCAAGAGCTTTAGTTAATAATCCAGGACCATTGCATCTATCATCAAAATTTAAAGGCTCTAAAGCTCTAATAAGCACAGCTCTGGCCTCATTTTCTTCCCCCGTAACAAAATTAATTAGCCAAGAGTTATGAACACCATAAACCAAAATTGTTCCTGAATCCATCTCCATTGTTTTTTTCAAATCTCCGTTCTGACAAGCTCTAGATGCAGGATCTTCAGGTCCAAAATACGCTTCTGTCTCAACTATTCTTGCTTTCATTTCTATACCCTTAATATTCCTAACCAAAACCTTGCCTAATAATTCACGAGCAACAATCTCAGCATCTCTATTAAAGAAATCTTTATTCATCTTATTTATTCATTCCTCAATCTATTTTCCTTTACTCTTTACTTTTCCCTTACTTTTTCTTTTTCTCTTGTTTTTTTGCTTTCCCTTTTTCCTTTGCTCTTTACTTTTTCTTTTTCTCTTTTTTCTTCTCTTTCCTTTCCCTTTTCTTCTTAGATCGAATAACTCCAATAATTATAAAAAGAATAATTAAAAAAACCAAACCAATTAAATCTCTACTCTTTAATTTCAAACTACTTAAATCTGTCTTTATTCCTTCTTGAATATTCTCTGGAATACCTTTTAAATTAATATAATTTTTATCTTTGATAATCACATCTCCTGAAATTCCAGGTTTCATAGATTTTATATTTTCTCCTACAACCCCATTCTCCTCAACAACACTAGAATCCTCAACAACTTTTACAGCAACATCTAATTCTTTTCCAGAACAAACTCCAACAAGAATATTAATAAATAACATCAAAAATAAAACACCCAAAATAACAATTCTCTTTTTCATATAATAGATACAAAAAAAGAATTTAAAAACTTATTCTTAGCTAAGTGCAACACTTATTCAAAAGAATTACTCTCATCATTAGCATCTTTAATAGACTTAATTAAAACAGACTTTTCTCTTTTCTTAATAATAAAATGAGCAATTAAAATAATTAAAATAACAATTAGAATAACAACAAAGATAAACCAAGAAATTAACCAAAAAATATTTTTAGTTATTTCTTTAGGATCTTGAGGGATTTGTTTATCTTGGAGGATTTGGTTATCTTGAGGCATTGGATCAAGCTTTTCCTCAGGAAGATCAACAATAACTGGAAAAGATGTTGTTGTTGATTTTTCAAAATTAATCATTCCTCCACCTTCCTCTGAAGGGGTAATATCTAAAAACTTAACCTGAACTAAATAACTATCCCCTCCTTTTGCATTTTCAGGAATTGATACACTAATATTAATAACATTCTCTGTAGTTTTAGCAGGAACAATAAAATTATCCAAATTAGAGCCCATCAGGGTAGCTATTTCCTCTCCCTTTACTAAACTTATCCTAAAAACAACGTCTCTTTCTTCTATGTTTTGTAATCTTCCAAGCTCTACTTCTACAGTCTCTCCCGGAGCCATTTTTAAAGGATTTTCTTTATAATACCGAGGACCAAAACCAAATCCACTTACTAAAGAAATATCTAAAAAAAATAAAACAAATACCAAAAAAACAATTTTGAATTTTATAGATTCCATAATATCGTTAGGCATACCTTGTTTATATATCAGTTTTATATATCATTAATAAACAATAACATATGGCATTAATAAACAAAGAGAATTTAAAAACTTATTTAATAGCCTTCGCAGGTTTCACAGGTTTACTTACAGCAACAGGTTTACTTACAGCAACAGGTTTACTCACAACAGGAGTTGTAGGAGGTGTTGATGTAGGCTTTGTTGTTAAAGCACCCATTCCACCATTACTCGCATCTTTTTTCTTTTTCATAACAAAGTAGATTGCAACAACCACTATGACTATTAATATTATAATCCCTAAAACCCATAATAAACCATTACCACCCTCAGCAGCAGGTTCTTCAGGTTCTTCTTCTGCTGGTTTTTCTATGACATTGACATTAAATCTCCTTGTTACTCCTTGACTAAAAGTAATCATTCCTTCTTCTGCTTCTCCTCCAGATACTTGTTTAAATTTATATCTTACATCATAGGTTTGGCCTATAGTAGCACTTTCAGGCACATTTATTGTTATCTCAACATCGGTTGTTCCTTGATAGGGAACACTATAAGGTCCACCATCTAGAGAAGCTATTTCACTTCCACCTAATAATTCTCCTTCTAAATTAACTACGCCTTCCACATCTGGATTTTGTAAAGTTAAAAGAACAACTTTTGCTTCACCAGAATACATTTTCAAAGGCATTTCACTACCAGAATACATACAACCAACACCAATGGCACTAACAAAAACACAATTCAACATAATTAATCCTAATAAAATTCCAATCCTAGTTTGTATATTATTTATCATTTTATTCACTTACATCTATCTCCCAAGGAGTTGCTGTTTTATAATCATCAGGGGCAATATTTCCACCAGTTGGATTAACACTTTGTATACAAAAATATAAACCACTTTGCGCTCCAGAATCTATTGAAAGAGCAAAATTTGTAATATCAACAGACTCAAGAGGATCTACATTATCAAGTTCTTGTCCTGAAACACAAGGATCATTTAATCCACTAACAAGAAAACTATCTGGTTCTATAACCGCAAGATTTCCAGATGTTAATCCTACGAGATCATTTCCAACAATATCTAAAACATTAGTAGAAGTACCAGTAATTTCAATATTACCACAATTTCCAACAATTAAATTAACATCTGCATCACTATCTATAGCAGTAGCAACAAGTCCAACCCATTCAAGAGTATCTTGGGTATCAGGTAATACTCCTGGATTATTAAAATCATCATCATTCTCATCTGCTAATCTAATAGATAAAGAACTTCCATAAGTAAAATAAGGATAATCTCCAGGACCAGTTGAGATTTGAATTCCAGTACCTCCACCATTATCAGCAGGAGTTCCTCCATTATCCAATGCAGAAACAGTAATAACCCAGTTGCTTGCTGCAGCATCATAATAATACATATCAAGAGAACAAGTAAACTCTAATTCATTATCTCCATTAGGGGTTCCTGCACTGCAACTAGCAGGAGAAACAGGCCGAGATACGCCTCCTAAAGAAAATTGAACAGTTACAGTTCCTAAATTTAAATCCTCATCCCCATTAGGGTCTGATACAATTATAGTAATGGGAACAGTTGTAGTTGGTAAATCACAATCTCCACTAGAGAAATAATTCAAAGGATCATTCCAAGATTCTATGTGAGGAGGTGAATTTGCCATAGTTATACTAACATCTGCATTTTCACTCGCCAACTCCCCATCTCCACCATCACCTTCTCCAAAAACAAAATCAAGAAATCCAGCATTAACATTTACAACACATAACATTACAATACATAAAATTACAACACCTAATACAACACCTTTTTCTTTTTTCATAAAACCTATAATTAAAACTCCTTTATAAATATTTCGTAAATAAAAATAATAAAGAAGAAAAAGAAGAAAAAGAAAATAAAGAGGATAAACCCTCATACTAAACCTCTAACAATAAACAATATAATTACTTCCAAATATAATATGACTATAAACATAATAATCTAAACAGGATTACTAATTATAAATAACCTCGACCCTATCTCTTCTTCTATAATTTTTTCTTTGCCCTTGAATACAATGTCTGGATATTTTTCTGATCCCTGTTTAAAAGTTCTGCAATCTGCGAATTCATCATACCTTTATCCTTAAAATAATAAATCATAGATTCCATAATAGTCAATTTTCTATCAAAGAATATACTCGCTGGAACAAGAACATCCCCCTTACCAATTTCAATTATATCTTTCCCAGAGTTTTTATAATTCACCCAAACAGTTCTTTGATCCCTATTTAATAATTTTGCAATTTCAATAAACCTCATTCCAAGATTTTCTTTAAGATATTTACAAAGAACTGTTGCAACCCCAACTTTATTCTTAAAAATATTAACAGGAATCTCTATCTCACTCAAACCCTGCGCTTCAGGATTTCTACTTTTCTCCTTAGTAATCTTAAGCAACTCTGACGATAAACTTTCATTTCTTTCAAGTCTTTCTTCTAAAATTCCTAAAAGATTTTCATTTGTCAAATCTTTTTTCTTATTTCTTTTCTTTTTCTTCCTACTTGCAAATGCAAATGCAACTGCAACTAAAGTATAGGTTACATCAATTTCCCAGGGCTTTGGTCCACTTTCCCCATCCCCCACATACATAGTTGAATAAGTAGTAACAGGCAAAGGTCCAATAACTTTTGTCAAACAAAAATATATTTCCCCATATTCTTCTTCCCCATAATTAACAGATAAACCACTCGTTAACTGAATTCCATCACTTAACCAATCCCCACTAGTACAAACATCAACAGAAGTAAGTTTTGTCCTAAACCAACTAGCTCGCATATATTTATCACTATAACCTTCTACAGGATTTCCCGGAACATCCCAAGCCCTCACAAAAACATTATTATTTCCAATATTAACATTACCTGTATTTCTTATTATCATAGGATTAGACATCCTATTCAAAGAATCATCAATACTTACAGTTCCAAAATCAAGATTAGGGGATGATTCCCAAGACTCTAAACGCTCTACCCAACTCTCCATGACCGGATCATCATCAATACCTTTCAAAGAAGTATCATCACTCTTGCCTTTTTCATCAACAATCTTTGCATCAATCCTCCAATTAAGATTAGAGAATTCATCACCAGGCTCATCCCAATAATGAATAGGAATTTTACAAGTATATTTTTTAACATCTTCATTAATAAGAGTCTTATCCTCATACTCTCCACTATATGAAAAAACCCTATCATAAACACAATCTACACCTTCTTCATCACTACTACTTCTTATAGTCCTGCTTACAATATTAGTCAACATCATCTCGGCTTCACTAGAATCAATAGGATCACCCTCATAATCTCCAGGCAAACTACTTAAATCACTTGACCAAGCATAAAAATAAAACTCTGCTTGACGAGGAGGACCAGAAACACCACCATCATCTTCAATAGGAGTTCTATCACCAGAATTAACAAAATTACTAATATTAACAATTTCAGGAGGACCTGCTTGAACATCTAATGTTCTCATTTCGGTTTCACCAAAATTACCAAAAGAATCATAAGCAAAAGTTTGATAAGTTTTAGAACCTGGATTCCCTAACAATCCTCCAACCCCTGATTCACTTTGGCGAACATACAACGACCATTTATCAAAATCATATTTTCTTAAATTACTATAATAAAATTGTTCAATTTCACCATCAGATAAA
>CAZJPU010000043.1:0-9541 GCA_964548105.1 Candidatus Woesearchaeota archaeon
TATTTGTTTAAGGCAAATATAAAAAATGAAAAATTTAAGCAATTAAAATTAAATTGTAATCTTAGCCTTTTATATGATTCTGGGCTTGTTAATTATCTTGAAAAAGAGTTTAATTATCCTGAAGCAATAATTTTGTTTGGGAGTTTTGCAAAAGCAGAAAATATTCTTAGAAGTGATATAGATTTACTTATTATTACACCTCTAAAAAAAGAAATAAATTTAGAAAAATTTGAAAAAAAGTTGGGATATAAAATTCAGATATTTGTCAACTCACAAAAAGATATTAAAGAGATAATAAAGAAAAATAAAGAACTAATTAATAATTGGATTAATGGGATTATTATTTATGGATTTTGGGAGGTATTTAAATGAAATTTGAAGATTTTATTAAACAAGGGACTGTAAGGAGAGCTTCAAAAGACAAAGCATTAGCAGAATCCTTAATTAAAAGTTCTAAAAAAGATCTTGAGTTTCTTGATAGCCTTAAAATAAATGAAAATTCATCTAGGAAATTAATGGTTAATTATTATGATGTATTAAGAAGCATATTAGAGGCAATTTCTGCAATGAGGGGTTATAAAATTTATTCTCATGAAGCTTTTACTTATTTTTTAAAAGAAAATGGAGAAGAATTGTTATCGATAAAATTTGATAGATTTAGAAAAATAAGAAATTCTATTAATTATTATGGGAAAGATATTTCCATAGATGAAACAAAAGAAAATATTAAGGAAATTAAAATTATGATTACTAAACTTATTAAAAAATATCTTAAAGATTAAAATGATAAAAAATAAAAAAGCAATTGCACTTCCTTTTAATTGGATTTTTGCAATGATTGTTGGTGCGTTTGTTTTATTTCTTGCACTTTATGTTTCAGGCAAAATTATGGATACAGGTCAAATAGGTATTAACACAATTACTGCAAAACAATTTATTTCATTATTTGACCCTTTTGAAACAGGTATTGCATCTGGAAAATCAGAGCATATATTTTTTAAAGTAAAATCAAAAGTTTTTTTTGATAAATGTACTTCTGATCCTGATCCTGAACCTTTTGGAAGGCAAACAATTGCATTTTCAGAAGAAATGAATAACGGCAAATATGGAGAAAATAGTTCAAAGGTTTTTATTAATGATAAATATATTTTTGCAGAAAAAGTAGTAGAAGGAAAAGAAATAACTGTTTTTTCAAAACCATTTAGTCTACCTTTTAAAATTTCTGATATAATTGTAGTTTTGTCAGAAGATTATTGTTTTTATAATGCACCTTCAAGAGTTAAAAGAGATTTACAAGGACTTAATATTAATAATATTAATTTTTCAGATGAAATTACTAATTGTATTGGAACAATTGTGTGTTTTGATGATTCAAGAAGAGAGTGTGATATAGTGGTAATTCCAGATTCTATTAATGGTTATGATAGTGGAGAAATAATTAAAAGAAATAAAAAAGAAGATAAGGTGGATACTATCTATTTTTCAGGTAATTTGTTGTATGCTGGAATTTTTTCTTCTCCAGAAATTTATGAATGTAATGTGAATAGAATAATTAAACGTTTTGTTGAATTAGCACAGGTTTATCGTGATAAAATAATTATTATTCAAAGAAAAGGGTGTCATTCCACACTTGATAGTGGGTTATTAGGCATGATAAATTCTGCAAAGCAACTAAGAACTTCAGAGGACTTAAGTAGATTAGGATTAATATTAAATGCAAAAGATATTGATGATTCTAATAAAAAAGTAAAATTAGCTTGTAGATTATATCAAAAGACTCTTTAAAATGAAACCAAGCCTTTTCAAAAAAGGCTTGACCCAAAACCAGGATATTAAAATCAAATCAAGCATTTTCAAAAAAGGCTTGACCCAAAACCAGGACATTAAAATGAATAAAAAATCTCAATTAAGAATTCAGGAAATGGCATTTATGCTGGTTGCAGTAGTCTTATTTTTTGTCTTAGTAGGATTATTTGCTCTTATGATTTTTCAAAATAGTTTATATGAGGAAGTAACAGAGGTTGCAGAAAAAAGAACTTTATCTGCAGTAACAAACCTTGCAGACTCTCCAGAGTTTAGTTGTGTAGATATATCTTCAAATTGTATGGATGGTGATAAATTAATGGCTTTAATAGGAAAAAAGAATTATGAAGATTTTTGGCATTTTAGTAGTTTAAGTGTTTTGAGATTTCGTGCATTTAACAAAAGTGAATCTGACATGATTACCTGTACTTTAGCAAATTATCCAGAATGTGATAAATTTATGGTTTATGATAAAAATGTTAGAGATGAGAGAACAATATCGAGTTTTGCTGCATTATGTATAACAGAGTATGAACAAGAACATTATAAAAAATGTGAAATTGCAAAAATACTTGCAGGTACAGAACAAATAATTCCAGGAGTAGAATAAAATGAAAAAAGAAAAATTAGGGTTTAAGAATGGTTTTGGTAAAAGAATTGTTCCAGATTCAAAGCATGCACAGCATGAGATAATAGGATTTGTACTAATTATAATAGTTGTAACAGTAATAGGATTTATCTTTCTTTTACTTATATTTGGAAAAGGGTCTACAAATAAAAATAGTGTGGAGATTTCAAATATTTTAGGGGCGAGTATGTATTATACAACAGATTGTGTAACTAGTTATGTTCCTCAATACAAGGAGATGCAAGATTTAATAAAAGTAGTTTATAAAACTCCGGAATTAAAATGTTTAGATGGTAGAAATGTTTCTTATGCTTTATCTACAAATCTAAAAACAATTATTGATAAAAGTTTAGAGGTTCATGAAAAAGGAGTTAACAAAGCTTATACTTTAAATATTTATTATAGAGATTCTGAATCTGAAAGACCAGATAAAGAAATTTTGTTTTTTAAAGAAGGGGTTTTTTCTAATTGTAGTTCTATACCTGGAGGATGGAAACATATAAATAAAGACTCAGGTATCATAAATATAGAGCTAGAAGTTTGTAGGGGCTAAAAAATATATGTTCCAGTATAACTTTATTTAAAAATTAAAAAAGATATAAAAATTTAAGGAGTTTTCCTTATATATAATTTAGAGGTTATCTTAAATATGAAAAAATACGTAATAACATCAGAATCAGTTACTGAGGGTCATCCAGATAAAGTTTGTGACCAAATTAGTGATGCTATTTTAGATAATTTAATTGCTCAAGATCCTGATTCAAGAGTTGCTGTTGAATGTTTAGTTACAACTGGAAGTGTTCATATTGCAGGTGAAGTAACAACAAATGGATTTTTTGATGCTCAAAGAATTGCAAGGCAAACTTTAAAAGAAATTGGATATACTAATCCTAAATTTGGTATGGATTGTGAAGATGCAGGAGTATGGATTAGCATTCATGGGCAAAGTGCAGATATAAGTCAAGGAGTTTCAGAAGGTGGTGGAGAAGATAAAGAACAAGGAGCTGGAGATCAAGGAATGATGTATGGTTATGCTTGTAATGAAACTGAAGAACTAATGCCATTACCAATAATGCTTGCTCATAAATTAACTCAAAGACTTGCAGTTGTTAGAAAAACCGGAATTATAAGAGGATTAGGCCCTGATGGAAAATCTCAGGTTTCTATTGAATATGAAGATGATATGCCAAAAAGAGTTACTACAATTGTTATTGCACAGCAACACATAGAAGATATTTCTGAAGAAATCCTTAAAAAAGAAATTTTTGAAAAAGTTGTTATGCCTATTTGTAGAAAATATATGGATGAAGAAACAAAAGTTCATATTAATGCAACTGGAAGGTTTGTTGTAGGAGGTCCTGAAGGAGATACAGGGCTTACTGGAAGAAAAATAATTGTAGATAGTTATGGAGGTGTTGGAAGACATGGTGGTGGAGCGTTTTCTGGAAAAGATCCAAGTAAAGTAGATAGAAGTGCTACCTATATGGCAAGATATATTGCAAAAAATATTGTAGGTTCAGGGTTAGCAAATAAATGTGAAGTTCAATTAAGTTATGCTATTGGGGTTTCTAAACCAACATCTATTAATGTAGATTGTTTTGGAACTAATAAAATTCCAGAAGAAAAGATTTCAGAATTAGTTTATGATAATTTTGATGTGACCCCTAAAGGAATAATTAAAACTTTAGATCTTAAAAGGCCGATTTATAAAAAAACTGCTGCTTATGGTCATTTTGGAAGAGAAGATGCTAATTTTACATGGGAAAAATTAGATAAAGTAGATGTTTTAAAAAAAGCATTGAGTAATAGTTCTAGACAAGAAGAAGATTCAGAAAAATCAAAGGAAAATTCTTTTAAATATTAGATTTTATCTAAAAATACTATCAAAATCAAGATTTGTTGATTTCTTTATCTGAATAATTAAGAAAATAATTATTAAAAATATCATAATAATTGCAGGAAGTGCAATTATTGGAAAACTTAAAGCAAGCATTTTTCCAAGTTCTTGGTTAAAGGCAGGTGTTGCTGGACTACTTTTAATAATTATTTTTGCAATAATAAAGTTTAATAAAGCAGAGATAAAAAAAACTGCAGCCAGTAAATAAGATGAAATATCTAGATTTTTTTCAAAAGATTTGTCTTTTTCTCTAAATGCCTTTTGTATTTTTTGGATATTTAATAATTCATTAAAAAAATTATTTACAAGAGGGTATTTTGTTTTTTGGAAAACAATGATTGCAATTCCAATAATTAAGGGTATTGCAGTTTCTTTTAGAATAATATAGTTTCCACTTAATTGCATAAGGCCAATAAGCCCTGTTAAAGAAATACTAATAAATCCGAGTATTGAGAAAAAATTTAAATCATTTCTTTTAAAAAAACCATGTAATCCATAAATAATAGGAAAAGCTAGTGCAATAATAAGACTAAATATAGGTCCTAAGTAATTAGAATTACTTAACTTTATTAAAATAATAGAAGGAATCACTATATTGATTAAAATACTATAGAAAGGGTTTGGTTTTTTAATGGCTTCCTTGCAATCGGTTTTCAAATTCTTCTCCACCTTTTTCACCTGATCCTTCTTTTAATTTCCTTAATTCTTCCTGGTCTGCTCTAAGTTTTTTTTCAGCTTCATCTATTCTTTTTTTATTTTTAATTTGGTTAATTTCCCTTTGAGCTATTTTTATTCTTTCTTCTGCATCTTTAATTAATTTTTCTTCATTATCAACTGCTTGAGGATTATTAGATACTTGATTTGAAGGCCTAGTATAAGGATTTTGAGGTTGAGTTTGAGAAGATGATTGAGTAAGATGAGCCGGGTCGTGTTGAGTAGAACTAAGTTTGGTAATTTTGATATTTTTAGGAGTTTTATGAGCTTTTAATTTATTTCTAATAATTAAAATTGTTACTGGAAAGATAAAAATAACTAAAAGTATTATAAATCCGTAAATGAATAGTTTTGAGTTAGATTTTGTAGTTTCATCAGAATTCCCTTTAAAGATTGCAAATGCACTAAAAAGAGATTGTGAAGTGTTCTTTTCTTCTATAGGTTCTTCTGTGACTTCTTCTACAGGTGCTTCATCAGATTCTTCCATGATGATTTCTTCAACTACTTCTTCAACTACTTCTTCAACTACTTCTTCTGGTTCAGGTTCAGGTTCTATGTATTCAACAGAAGGGGTTGCCTTGTTTAAATCAATATAAACTTTTTTTCCTGAATTTGGTTTTGCTGTTTGGACATCTTTAAAGAAAATAAAAGAGTTACCATTAAATTGTTTGGTATCTCCACTTCCTGCTTCCTTTGCAATAATTGAGATTTTTGCAACCTCATAGATTGTAGAATAACTAATTGAAACTTCACCCTTTGAATCAGCAATCTGTTTAAGAAATTCCCCATCTGAAAATGTTTTTCCATCATTGTTATTTTGAATTCTTATATCTAAACTATCTCCTGCTTCTGATTTAACAGTAATGTCTAATTGGGAAGCAAAAACTAAATTTATTGATAAAAGTATTACTAAACCTAAAACACCAATTTTGCTTCTCATTATTATTTATAACTATTTTTCATTTATAAATTTTTGTGTAATGCTTAATCAGGGATTTTTTTAATGACCCATAGCAATTTTCATTAAATGATTGAACCATTATCAATTGATTAAGAATTATAGATTAATGGTAATAACTACTTGGTCTGCATCTACAATTGGTCTTATTCTTTCTCTCCCTTGTTTATGAGATGATGTTAATTCTACAAATCCAAAATTCTCCAAAATCCTAATATCTTGTCTTACTGCTTTAAAATCTCTTCCTAAAAGTTTTGCTAATCTGTATATTGATTCTGGTTGTTTTGTTTTGATTGTATGTAAAAGACGTGCTTTTTCATTACTTAAAAGCTGTCTTAAACTAGCAATTTCAGAGGTTTTTTTGCCTCCTTTAATCTTATGAAAAATAGAGGAAAAAGCACCTTCTTTTTCTCCAATAGTTATTGTTCTAGTTTTAATTTGTTTGGCCATTTTTTTAATAACATTAAAAAAACTATATTTAATGCTTTAAATTACCTAAGAATGAATAGTATATAAATTTTTCCATATATCTATAAAATATGTTTTAGGGTTAGGGGTTATTTTTTTTGGTATGTGTTTAAAAATCTACCCTATAGGCATTTATGGGAATTTTTTAATTTTTTTAGAAGACTGTGTTAATGATATAATTACACCAAAAGGTTTATAAATAAATGCTAAAAATCAAAGGTTTTTAAGGTATATATAGTTTAGATTGTAGAAAGCTTTTTAAATGAAAATTAATATAATTTATTGTTGCTTATAAATATTTAAGCAATAGTTAACTGGCCAGTTTATACAGAGTTTTCTAAAAGAGATTACAGAAATAAAGGTCTATACACGAAACGAGGTGTTTTAGGCATTATATTTATGATTGATGAAAGGAGGTTATTAAAAAAAATAAAATGAAATTTAATTTTAAAAAAGTAGCTTCAGTATTAGCTAGTGCGATTATGCTATCAAGTACTGTAGGTTTTGCAGCTGCTGCAACTTATCCTGCTCCGTTTGTAGTTAGTGGAACTCCAGATGGTGCTGTTGTTGTTGGTGCAAATGCTGCTGCAACTGATTGGGCTTCGGCTGTAGATATAAGTACAGACTTAAGTTCATTAGTATCTTCTGTAATAGAAGAAACAACTTCAGTTGGAGGAGATGTGAAATCATTAGCTAGTGGAAGTGATTTAGTTTATCTAAATGACGATCTTGCTGAAAATGTTGCGACTATCACAGATAGTGATTTGGCAACTGTTTTAGCAGATGGAACTTTTACTGATGATGATGGAACTAACTATGAATATGAACAAACTATTACTATAGGATCAGATGTTAGTAATGGCTTAGCTTTTACTGATTCATCTAATGATTTAGATGATCCTGCAATACTTGTTCAATTAACTGATAGTACTTCTAAACCCGCATATACATTAGTAGTTGATTTTAAGAGTGCTGTTGCATTTAATGAAACAGCATCTGAAGGTGAACCTCTTACCTTATTTGGTAAAGAATACACTGTAGGAACTGCGACTGATGGTGATACATTAGTATTACTTGGTGGCGCGTCTGAATCAACAATAAATGTTGGAGAATCAATCACTGTAGAAGTTGGTGGGGCAAGTTATGAAGTTACATTAAGTGGTATAAGTGATGCAGTTGCTGCTCAGGCAAGTATTACTATAAATGGGGATTCGAAAACATTTACACAAGGCCAAACAAAAAAGATTGCTGGAATTGATGTTTATGCTAAGACTATCTTCCGTTTAGGAGATAATGCAGGTCATGTTATATTGCAATTAGGTTCGGATAAACTAACATTTGAGAATGCTAGTTCTGTTACTTATGGTTCTGACAATGATGATATTGAAGGAACAGCTATAACTCTTTTTGGTACGGCAAGTAATGAAGTTGGTGATCTTACAAAAATGGAGATTGCGATTACTGCAGCAGATAGTGATGTAGATCATATCTTAAAAGGAGAATCATTTGTTGACCCTATTTTTGGGACAATAAATCTTGATTTTGCTGATTTAAAGAATGGTCCAGAACTTAATGTTGAAGTAGACGAAGGAAGCACAAGAAAAACTTTAGCAATAGCTAAAAAAGGAGATAGAGAATTAGGTTTAACAATTCAAACTCCAGGTAATGATGCTGTTACTGTTCCATTTGCTTATGAAGGTGGACTAGCTGATGATAACTCAAAAGTTATTCATGTAGTAGAGGGCGTAGATATTGATGATGATGAATATTTTATCCTTAACAGTGGAAATTATGAGTATTTTATGAAGATGTTAAAAGTTTCTTTAAGTGAATCATCAAAATCAGATGTGCACTTTAAAGATTTATTAACAGGAACTTCATATACTACTAATGGTGTTGATAATGATGTAGACATTAATGAAACTGCTGGAACAACGACAACTTTTACAATAAACAGTCAGACATTCACAGTTGAATCTGTAGACGCAGATACTGTGAAAATTTATAGTAGTGATTATACTACGAATAAAGCTGTTTTCCCTTATGTAAAATTAGTTGATGGGAAAGATCATAAAGTTGCATTAACAAACACAACTACTATTGCTGATACAATAACAGCTACTTCTACTACTGAAGTTGGGTCAAAAATTTATGACTTACCTACTGGAAATATTCAGTTTGGAATAGCTAATGAGAGTTCAAATTTTGGATATAAAATTGATGAAGCAAGTTCTTGGACAACAACTACGCAAGCAAATGATACGTATACTATTGGTGCTGTAGATTATGTTGTGAATTCAACATTTACAGAAAATACTACATTAGTTATAGATTCGATATCCTTAGAAGCTAGTCAGACTGCTGGTGCAAATCATACTGCTTCAGCTCCTACAATCTTGTTTATAGAAGAAGAGGATAAAACAGAAGCTACTGCAGATACAAAGAATGCAGTTGTTTTAGCAACTACTGATAGTACTACATTTAGTGAGTGTTCAACTCCTATATTTTCAGGAACTTCAGATGATAATGGATTTGATAATTCAAAACATACAGGTTATTTGACAAATTTTGGTACTTATATACTAAAAGATGCTTCAGATACTGATCAAACTGTAACAAGTTTGACATATTCTGGAAACCAGATGTATGGTGAATTATATGTCTCAGAAGTAGGAGCAAGTATCACACCTGGAAGTTCAGGTGCTGGTGGATTGATTTCGGTTTTTAAAGATACTCAAGTATCGTCTTTCTCAGGAAAGAACCTATTTATCGTAGGTGGAAGCTGTATTAATCAAGCTGCTGCAAAAGTATTAGGAAGTGATGAACCTGTTTGTGGTGCTGCATTTACAGACCTAACAACTGTTGGATCTTCACAGTATATCCTTAAAACTGTTGAATCACCATATGATGCAACTAAGATAGCTATGTTAGTAGCAGGTTATGAAGCTGCAGACACTATCAATGCTGTATCAAAAGCTAAAGAAGGTGCTTTAACTGATGTAGGAACTGAAGAAATTTATCCAAAGCTTAGTGCTTAAAGACAAAATAGTTTATTTTTTTTCTTTTTTTTTTC
>CAZJPU010000044.1:0-9268 GCA_964548105.1 Candidatus Woesearchaeota archaeon
TTTTTCTTTATTTTTAAATAAAAAAACAAAAAAGAACTCTCATGAAATTTTAAAAACAATTGAAATTTCTTATGACCCTTTATTTGAAAGATTTGATTTTAAATCTTTAGTTTGCGAATCTTGTCAAAAAAATAATTTAAAAGAAATAAATCTTTGTTCAAAAGGAAAACACTTGGTTTGTAAAAATTGTTTAAAAAAATGTAATGCGTGTAAAAAATAATCATTTTGGACCAAGATAACCTCTGATAAATAGAGAACTAGAATTATCATCATTTTTAAAAACATATTCTTTTTTATAACTTAATTTAAAAGTGAAAAATTCTTGTTGTTTCTAATCCAAAAAAGTGAAAAATGACAGAAAACTGGCCAAAATATAAAAAAGAACTTTTAGCATTAGGAAACCCTAATAGTAGCACTGGGCTTTGTACATTATGGACTCCTAAGGAAAAAATACTTAAAAAAATTTCTACAGATAATTATCTAATAGCAGGGCAATGTTATAGCCATCAAGAAGGTGTAAATTTAATATTAAGGCATGTACTTGCTAATAAAAAATTACATAGGATAATTCTTTGTGGAGTAGATATAAATGGGGTAGGAGATACGTTAATTGCATTAAAACAAAAAGGTATAAATCAAAAAAGAGAAATTTTAGGAGATCATGAATCAATAATAGAAAAAGATATTCCAATTGAAGCAGTTGAAAGGTTTAGAGAATATGTAGATATTATTGATAAAAGAGATGAAAAAGATTTAGAATTATTAGATGAGTTTTTAAGTACACTACCTTCCCTTAAACCTTGGGGAGAACCTGAAGTTTATGGAAGAACATCTCCTAAACCTCCTGAATCTTATCCTTCTGAAAAAACAGGTTTTAGAGTAAGGGGAGAGAAAATTGGAGATGTCTGGCTTCAGATACTTGACATGATTTTAAAATTTGGGTTTGTAAAAAAAAGTCAGTATTCTGATGATCAACAAGAAATAATAAACCTAACAAGTATTATTTCTGGAGAAGATCCTCATAATCTTGATTGGAAAGAGTATTTTCAATTTTCACAAAAAGAATTAGAAGATTATTTACCCCAAATGTTAAGTTCAAAAATTCCTGGAGAGGTTGGTTATTCTTATGGTTATAGATTAAGAAAACATTTTTTAGGAATAAATCAGATTGAATCTATGATTAGAAAATTGCGACAAGCAAAACATTCAAGAAGAGCTGTTGCAGTAACCTGGGATGTGCAACAAGATTATGATAGCAAAGAAAGTCCTTGTTTAGATTTAATACAAGCACTATATCAGGATAAACTTACTTTAACAGCTTTTTTTAGAAGCAATGATATGTTTAAGGCCTGGCCTGAAAATGCTATTGCATTAAGACATCTACAATATGAAATTGCTGAAAAAGCAGGTGTTGAACCTGGAGATTTAATTATTGTTTCAAATAGTGCACATATTTATTCTCCTGACTGGGAAAAAGCTAAAAAAATAACTAGTGAAAATCTAAAGTTAATTAGAGAATCAGATCCTAGGGGAAATATTTTAATAGATTTAGAAGGAGATAAAATAAAGATTAGCCATCTTTCACCAAAGGGAAAACCAATTGGAGAATTTTATGCCAAAAGTGCTTTAGAAGCTTATGAGATTATAACAAGAAACAAAATATTATCTCAACTTGGTCATGCATTAGATATTGGAGGAGAATTAGCAAAAGCAGAAATTGCACTTAATAATAAAATAGCTTATATACAAGATAAACCTTTAGTCTTTGAGTAAAGATAAATGTAATTATCATTCAGACTATTAAAGTATTTTAAAATTTTTTATCAGGCTCTAATTTCTATTTGTCTTTGAGTCTGAATTAAAAGTTTCTGCACCACTAGTTCTCTTTCTTTTTGCACTCCTTTATATTTTGCAGTCTTTTTTTCAAGCTCTTTAAAAAGTTCAGTAGCTTTTTTTATTTTGTTCATTTGACACCTCCTATTTTTTTATTGTTTCTTTTTTTTAAAACAAAAACTATAACTTCATTATTGATAAATTCTTTTTTAGAATTAATTTTTGCAGAGTTTCCGCCATTTGTTTTAACATGCCCTGTATAAATTGATTTATAGTCTGATTCTAATATAAGTTTTTTTGCTGTTATTGAATTTATTTTTATCATGGATATCTATGGATATCCATCATATATAAATGTTTTGGTTTGTATGTGATACGAAACCATTTAAAAAATATCTAAATTTAAAAGGCCAAACCTAACCAAACTCTTTCTTAATTAATAATTTATAGAATATAGAATGGGAAAAAATAATAAATAGAATCTAAAAACATATAATCAAAAGAGAGTTTTCAAAGACAATAATCATTTATAAATCTCAAGAATAATCGAGTCTATGGAAAGAAAGAAAAGGTTATTTATTGCTTTTGAAGGAATTGATGGATGTGGTAAAAGCACTCAAATAAAAAAGTTTGTAGAATATTTATTTAATTTAGATAAACATAATCATATTATATTAACGAGAAATCCTTACAAAGATACAAATGTAAGAGAAATAATTCGAGAAGATGATGATGTTCTTGCAAAAGCTGAAAAAATAGCTAATCTTTATATAGAAGATAGAAAAGCACAAGCAAAAGAAATTATTATTCCAAATCTTGAAAAAGATCATATTGTTGTTAGTGATAGGTTTAAATTATCTACTGCTACTTATCAGGCTGCTCAAGGATTAGATATGAAAGAACTTCTAGATAGGCATGAAGGTATGCCAATTCCAGATATTACATTTGTTGTTGATGTTCCAGTAGATGTTGCAAGTGAAAGAATGAAAAAAGAAAAAGGAAGAAATATGCATAAGTTTGAAGCAGATAATGATTTTCTAGAAAAAGTAAGACAAAATTATAGTAAGGCAAAAGAATTGCTTGTTGGTGAAAAAATAATTATTATAAATGGTGATAAAAATCCTGAAGAAGTTTTTGAAGAAATAAAAACAAGTTTTGAGAAATTCATTAGTGGGGATAAAATAAAATATAAATCAATGTCTGAAGTTCCAGAGCACTTAAAAAAAATGCTTTCTAGTTGCTTTACTAATGTGGGAGGAAATGTTTTTGCTATTAAAAATCTTCCTTCTGAATTAGCAGGAGGTGCACTTGCAAGATATTCTAGAGCACCAACATGTATGCAATTAACTATTCTTAATGAATTCCTAGATGAAAATGGAAATCCTAGTCAAGAAAAAGGGTCTAAACTTATGGATAGGGTGCTTAATGCATTTGGAGATGAATCTGTAGGAGAATTAGAATCCACACATGTTGGAATAGAAAATGTTTCAATGATTACAATAAAAACTATTGAAGACCGAAGAATTGGAGGGTCTCCAATAGAACAATCAACACGTTATGTTAAATATGATCAAAAAGATGATTTAGGAAATTGGAGATATCTAAGACCTAAAGAAATAATTGAATCAGGACTATTAGAAGACTATGAAAAAGTCAATAACAAAGCTTTTGAAATCTATAGTAAATTAGTTGAAAAACTTCGAGAATATTTTAAAAATCAATTTCCAGAAACAGAGTTTGAAATTGATGTTAATAGAAATAATGAAACAGTAAAAGCAAAAAAAACTGATTTAATTAATGAAAAAGAAGAAAAAGCTTTTAGAACAGGATATAATTTTACAATAAGATGTGCTGCACTAGATGTTGGAAGATGTGTATTACCTAGTTCAATATTATCACAATTTGGGATTTTAGGCAATGGAAGATTTTTTACTAATTTAATTACAATTTTAAAAAGTAGTGAACTTGAAGAAGAAAAAGAAAAAGGTTTTGAATTAGAAACTGAATTAAAAAAAGTTATCCCAACTTTTATTAAAAGAAATAGAACGGATCCTAAATTAATTAGAGAACGAAATCAGAATATGAGGGAGATTGCAAAAGTTGTTTTTCCAGATATTGTTCCTAAAGCAGACAGTGTTACATTAGTTCCAAGAGCAGAACATTTTGATGAAATAATAACTGGAATTTTATTTCCATATACTAATCTTTCTATGGAACAAATTCTTAAAGAAGTTCAGAAAATCTCTTATGATCAGAAAATGGAAATTCTTGGAGAATATGTTGGAAAAAGAGAAAAAAGAAGAGATAGAACTCCAAGAGGTATTGAGGCAGGATATCCAATAACATTTGATTTGGTTGGGAGTTTTGCAGAATATAGAGACTTAGAAAGACATAGGATGTTAACTCAACAAAGACAATTATTAAGTACTGAATTAGGATTTATTATGCCTCCAGAAGTTATTGAAGTTGGTATGGAACCAGAAGTTCTAGAAATTGTTAAAGAAATGGAAGAACTTCATAAAAAAGTTAAAAAAACAATCAACCCTGTTGTTGCGCAATATACAACTTTATTTAATCATAGAATGAGATTTATGTTTGGAATGAATTTAAGAGAGTTCCAGCATCTTTCTGAATTAAGAACAATCCCTCAAGGTCATTTTGGTTATAGAGCAATGGTTATGGAGATGACAAAAGAATTAGAAAAAAGAGATGAATGGAGTAATATTACTCATGAGTTTGTTGATTATTCTGATCCTGGTAATAAAATCAGCAGAGCTAAAGAACAATCAAAAATTGCAGGAAAAAATCTTGCAAAAGATATTGATGGAAGTTTAGATTTAGAGTAAAGTAAGAAGGAATATTAATCTTGCAGAGAATCTCTCATAGCATCTAAATTATAATAACCAAGATAATCTGTAAATGAAAAAATAGGTTCTCTAAATCCTTCTTCAGCACTTATTTCTATACCCGTAAGTTCAACATCATATTTTTCGCAGAACGCATCAACCGTAGGAACATAATCTAATGCTGGGATTGGGGGGAGTTCTGGAGAACATCCTTCTGGAAATTCATCATTTCTAAGAGCCCTATTAAAATCTACCATCTCAAAAGGTCATAAAAATCGTTAATAAAGGTTTGTATGTGTAGGAGATTTTAATTAAAAAAAAGAAGTATTATTAAAAACCATTATGGGTGTGAAGATACTCAGATATATCTCTAAGATTCCAATAATTAGAATCAATACCTGCACCATTAAATGAAACCAAAATATTGTGATAATCTCCTTCTCCTATCTCAATTTCCACACCATTAAGTCCAAGACCATATCTTTCGCAGAAATCACCAATTGGAATAAAGAATTGTGGATCTTTTAAGATTTTTTCGAATTGGCTTCCAGTTGTTGTTCCGAAGAATTGATCTGTTAAACGTTTTAATAAAGGTTCAGCCATAGTAGATTTATTGGGACTCATTATCTCAAAATGTCATAAAAATAGTTAATAAAGGTTTGGTTTTCTAAAAATTTTATAATTCAAATTCATCAATAAACATTATAATTGTTTTGTATTTTTCTATAAATCTAAAACCTTTATCTGTTAATGAGATAAATTTTCCATTACTATTATTTACTTCCTTTACAAAAGTTTTTTCTAATAATTCCTTAAAATATTCTTTAAATCTAGAGGAAGATAGATTTGATTGTCTAAGTAATGGTGTTGGTTTTATTAAATTCTTCTTATCCTGGATTATTTTTAATATATCTCGGATTATTTCTAATTTTCCTCGTTTTGCCATTTAACTAGAACCTACTTTTTTAAGAACTTTATATAAGATAATTAAAAAAACTGCTATTGATGCAATATAGATAAATAATTGAAAAGTTTGGAAAAAACTTGGAATTATAATATCTAATATATTAAAAATCCAAAAAATAGATAGTAATAGATAAATTATATATAAATTAACTGATTTCTTTTTCTTAGATTGGTTGTATGCAGTATAAACTATGAATCCAATAAATGCAAGAAGGAATAAATTAAGTAAGAAGTATAATTGTAGGGGAAATCCAGATAGTGTCATTATTATAGCAGTTATTATTGCAATAAAATGAAATAAATAAATTATATATTGTTTTTTCCATTTTTTATACATAACACTATAGGTAAGATAAAAAATTGCCATGATACTAAAATATACAAAAATAAATAAGGTGATATTTCCAAAAAATGGAAGAAGTGCTCTAATTTCTTGTTTATTAAAATAAAATAAAATTATTTTTATAAAAGATCTGAAAAAATAAGCAAGTGCAAAAAATAAAAATGATAGTCTAAAATATTTGATTCCCTTATGTTTAGTTAACTCATATAACTCTTTTGTTGCAAAATAAATCATTAAACTACAAACAATAATTACAAAAGAATAAACAATCTCTGTTCCTATTCCAACTAAAAATAATTTTTCAAATCCTCTTTGAGATCCTTGTTGTACTGCTTTTCCTACTAATTGTAATGGTGGCATGTTATATGATAAACAATCGCATGTTTAAATAATTAGATATTTGGAGACTTATAAAGAAAATGGATTTTAAGTCCATCTTGTTTATATATTAATTTTCTTTAAAATTTTTATGAAAAATAATATTGAAAGGAGGTATAAAATGGAACAAAAATATGTTTTAGGAATTTTGGCCTTAGCAATGGTTGCTATTCTTGGAGTTAGCATGGTTTCTGCTTTTGGGTTTGGTAATGGATTTATGAACTCGGAATTAACTGAAGAAGAAAAAGCAGAAATGCAAGAACAAAAAGAAGTAATGAAAACAGCTATTGAAAATAAAGACTATGGAACATGGAAATCTCTAATGGAAGATAGACTTTCTGAAATGCAAGAAAAGATTACAGAAGAGAATTTTGATGAGTTAACTCAAAGACATGAAAAAATGTCTGAGTTTAGAGAAGCTGTTAAGGAACTTAAAGATTCTGGAGACTTTTCAAAAGAAGATATTCAAAATCTTCAAGAAGAGTATGGAGTTGAAGGAAAGAGATTTGGAAAAGGAAAAGGCTTTGGAATGAAAAATTCTGGTAAGTGCCCTTTAACTGGATAAATTTATTTTTTTTTAATTTTTAAATGGACGTTAAGTCCATCTTGTTTAAAAGTAAAATATTCTAAAAATAAAAGGGGTGGAAAATGAATAAACTAATAATAACAATAATAATTATTTTTGTAGTTGGAGGGGTTGGAACAGCTATTTATTTTTTCATAGAAACAAATAAATTTCCTTTTGAGAAAGGTGATAAAAATACGAAACAAAGAGGAGATTTTTATAATGAACAACCTGATGGGATACAGATGATGAATTTAACAGAAGACCAAATCTCAGAGATTATGGCTTTTTTTGATTCAAATCCAAGTAATAGTGAAATAAAAATTTATTGTGAGGAAGATAGAATCTCTTGTAGATATTATTGCATGAAAATAAATCCAAAAAATGATTATTGCGAAAACATAACTCCCCCGAATAGAGAAGATAAAATGTCTCCAGAAGGAATGGAAAATCCTCCGAAATAAAATGGAACAAGAAACAATAATAAAAATTAATGATGTCTGGAAAAAATATGATATGGGAAAAGCAGACCCTATTATTGTATTAAAACAAATTAATTTAGAAATAAAAAAAGGAGAGTTTGTTGCAATAACTGGACCTTCGGGTAGTGGAAAAAGCACAATGGTTAATATAGTCGGTGCATTAGATAGGCCTTCATGGGGTTCAGTTCATTTAAAAAATAAAAATATTGCAGATATGGATGAATCTTCTTTAGCATATCTACGAGGAAAGACAGTTGGTTTTATCTT
This sequence comes from Candidatus Woesearchaeota archaeon, assembly GCA_964548105.1. Taxonomy (GTDB): domain Archaea; phylum Nanobdellota; class Nanobdellia; order Pacearchaeales; family GW2011-AR1; genus ARS1285. Next base: position 7,681 of record CAZJPU010000044.1, read on the forward strand.
TCAACAATTTAATTTATTACCAACACTAACTGCCCTACAAAATGTCATGCTTCCTATGGAGGTTATTGATATTCCAGAATCAGAAGCAAAAGAAAGGGCAACCAAATTGTTAACTGCTCTTGGATTAGGAGATAGACTTAATCATAAACCTAATGAATTATCTGGAGGACAACAACAAAGAGTTGCAATTGCAAGAGCTTTATCAAATAATCCTGAAGTAATTTTAGCAGATGAACCTACAGGAAATTTAGATAGTAAAACCGGAAGATTTATTATGGAATTTTTAAAAAAATTAAATAAAAAAGAGGGTAAGACGATTGTTTTAATAACTCATGATATTGAATTAGTTAGATATTCTAAAAGGATTATCCGTATTAAAGATGGAAAAATTGAAAATAAAAAAAAATAAATGGAATTTAAGTCCATCTTGTTTATAAATAGTTATATCTTTTATAAAAAATGAAACAAAGAAATTATCAAAAAGGGGCATTAAAAATCTTAGGGTTATTTATTTTTTTAAGTTTTTTCTTAATCAATTTTGCTTCAGCAAAAACTTGTGATTTGAATGTGAGTTTAGTAAATCAAGACCCATATCCTGCAGTTCCAGGAGATTATGTTGATGTTGTATTCCAAGTAAGTGGAATTGATAGTTTAGATTGTGGGGGGGCTAAATTTAAATTAATTCCTTCTTATCCTTTTTCAATTGATGAAAATGATACAAATAGGGTTCTAGAAGGTAATACCTTTGGTTCTGGCTATAAAAAAGAGTGGATGATTCCTTATAAATTAAGGGTGAATAAAGATGCTTTAGATGGAGATTCTAAAATTACAATTGCTTCTGGACAAAAAATAAATTATGAGCAAGAAGATGTATTTGTTTTTCGGGATTTTTATATTACAATCCAGGATTCAAGAACTGATTTTGATTCTGTAATTCAAGAAGTTTCTGGAAGTGAAATTTCAATAGCAATTGCGAATATTGGAGAATATACTGCAAATTCTGTTGTTGTAAGAATCCCTGAACAAGATAATTTTAAAGCTACTGGAATTAGTGGGCAAATGGTTGGAAATCTAGATGCAGGAGATTACACAATTGTTAGCTTTAGTTTAAATCCAATAATACAAAAAAGAACGCAATCAGATGAAGATTCTGAAAAAACTGATTTTAAAAATAAAAATCTGCAGTTTGATATTTATTATACAGATACTCTTGGAGAAAGAAGAATTGTTAACATGAATCTTCCATTACAAATGAATTCAGGAGCTTTAACAAATGGAGAAGAACAATCTGGAACTTTTCAGAAGAGAATTAATGTAGAACAAAACTCTAAAACTAACTGGAATCTTTGGATTGCTATTGGCGTTATTATAATCCTTGTGATCATATTATATATAAAGTTTCAAAAGATAATAAAGAGATTAACACAAAAGATTAAAAAATTGTTTAATAAAAAGAAGCAACTTAATAATATTTCTAATGTGATTCCTGACTGGATGAACAATGATAAAGATGGGGAAAAGAAAAAATAATTCCCAACTAACAAATGAAATTAAAAAAATCATTTCAATTATCTTTGAATATTCTATT
>CAZJPU010000045.1:0-9054 GCA_964548105.1 Candidatus Woesearchaeota archaeon
GCAAGATTTCTTCTTTCTTTAGATATTGGAACTAGATTCTTAACTGCATTTCTATTGTACAACATTCAGATTTTACAAATTTTACATTTAAAAATCTATGTTTTTAAGAGAATTTTTGGTTATTTTTGACTTTTACTCATTCACTCCTTTATGCAATCAACACCTTTAAATAGCCACTATATTTCATCTTTCTACTTAGAAATACTGGATAAAGGCAACTTTTTCTAGAAAACTAAGTTAGAATGTATAAGGAGGCTAAAAGCCAATATGGGAAATTTTGATAGAAAAGGTCCAAGAAGGGATTTTGATAGAAGACCAAGAGAATTTGGACCAAGAGAAATGCATAAAGCAACTTGCGCTGAGTGTGGTAAGGAATGTGAAGTTCCTTTTAAACCAACAGAAGGACGAGATGTTTTTTGTAAGGAATGTTTTCAGAAAAAAAGTAAGTATTAGTTATTAACTTTTTTTTGAAGAGTTTATTTTTTTATTTTTATTATTTTTATAGTTTTATTTTATTTTTTAGGTATTTTTTTGTATTTCTAGTGATACAAAACTATTTTTTTGAGAAGTATCTTAGTTAGATGTTAATCTTCTAAATATTTAGAGAATTCAATCTTTTTTTAAGGAAATTTATGATTTAGAATTTCACTTGAAACTAATATGGCTGCCATTGTTCCTCCAACAGCAAGACCCTCTCCTAAGATTCCCAAATTTGCATAAGTAACTTGTTTTGTAGAAGCACTATTAAGCTTACTTGTAACACTGGCACATTGAGCAATAAAACTTAATTCTTCTGGAACTCCTTTTTTAAACATTTCTCTAAGATTTTGAACATATTGTGTTCCACTAGAAACAACCTGTCTAAATGCTTGATTCACTTTCTTGTTTCTAACACCTTCTCTCAATGTTTTTCTTGCAACTCCAATTTCTTCTTCAACTCTTCTAATCAAAAGTTGATAGGAATCTCCAAAATGTCCCCTAAACGCTTCTCCAGGAGAAACATCTGTTAAAACTGTTGCATCATCTATTTCTTTTTCTAAATCAGATTTTCCTTGTTTTAATTTTTCATCATTATATTTTCCTAATTTTCCTGCAACACACGCGCCTGCAAGGGCCGCTCCTATTTTTAAAAAACTCCTTCTACGTGTTTGTTTATCACTATAAACCTCTCTAACTTTTTCACTAACTGATTTTCTCTCTCTTCCAGTGTATTTTTGACGAGCAAGGATTTCTTCATATCTTAATAATAAATAAACCTGAGGAGCATAAACTGAAACATTTAAAACACCCTGACTAATTTTTCCAGCTTGTTTTTCTTCAATTCCAATATTTTCAATCCTAGTTACATCAATTAACTGATCTGAAACTAATGAATCTGCTTTTTTAGATAATCTGTCTTGACTATTTTTCCAATCATTTACTTCATTATGGTCTGGAATTCCATATTCTTCATCCCAATACCACACAGTTCTTTCTTTACTCACCTGTCTTTCTTTTGTCACCACATTATCTCCATCTCTTTCCGTATAACTTTCAGTCTCCTGGTAAGTCTCAACCCTAGATTTATGATAAGCATTCTCATATTTAGAATCAAGATTCTTAATTGAGTTTTGAAATCCTTGTTGCATAGAATAAAATTGTCTTACAACATCAGGATGTTTGGTAACTCCTGCATCTGAACTATCTAAATCATAATAGGTTCTATTTTTTTGAAAATTACTTGCTAAAACAAACCCTAATGGAATAGTAGAACATAATTCTAAGGTTCGTGATATAAATCTTCTCCTATTTCCCCTAGATTCTTGTTCTTCCCTAGAAAGAGCCCTTTTTGGTTCTTGAAATTCCCTTTTCCCTTGTTCTTCAATTTCACTTCCATCTGATTCAAATAACCTTCTTCCTGGTTTAAATCGTCTTGCCATTTTATATTATATTCTAGATTTTTCTATATTTTATTTAATATTTTTTTCAAATTTTTCTCTAAAATTTATCAGAACTCTTCTTCCTTAGGGTTAAAAATAAAGAGCTTTAATGCTTTTTAAAACTATTTTTTTTAAGAATTGTCCTTTGGAGTAAAATACAGAAATTCTTTATCTTCTTCAATTGCTAATTCAGGCCCCTCTAATTCTTGATTATAAGACACTACATTTTCTCTAACATCATATTTTTCCCCTGAATCAGGAGTCAGTGTAAACCCCTTAGGAACCCTAACTTTTATTCCTTTTTTTAATGAATCGACGATAGTACCAAGGACACAACCACCTGCCCATGCTCCAAATACTTCTAGATTTTTAACATATTCCTCTAATGATTGAATATGTTTAATAGCATCATGCCCAGTAGCAAATTTTAATGATCTTTCGTTTTCTGCCCTTTGATTTATTGCTCTAATCTCATCTAGTGATGAAGTTGGATTATAAGGTCTTCTTAAGGCCCAAGTATGATCTCCTACCATTACAGATAAATAACTTTCTTCCATTTTGATAAAGATTTAAATTACCTTTAAAAGTCTTTTGCAACTTCTAATTTGAAATCCCTTCACATGAATATTTATAAACTTCTCAAAGTTTTTTATAAAACTATTATAATAAGGAGTTTTAATAATGTTTGAGAGAGAGGTTAATGAAAAAGATATCAAAGAAGCAGACATAGCAGTTGTTATTCCTTCTTATAATGAAGCAGACTCTATTTCCTATCCTACTAAAATGGTTTCTGAAGGTCTTGTTAAATATTTTCCAGACAAAAAAAGTGTTATTATTAATGCAGATAATGCTTCCCCAGATAAAACAGAAGATGTTTTTTTAAATACTATAACAAATGTTCCTAAAATTTATATAACAACTCCAAAAAATACTCCAGGCAAAGGATGGAATTTTATTAATGCTTTTCGTAAATGTAATCAATTAGGTGTTAAAACTATTGTTTGTGTTGATGCTGATTTATTATCTATTACTCCTGAATGGATAAAATATATGGTTACCCCTATTTTAGAAAATGAATATGATTATCTAACTCCTCTTTATTCACGCCATAAATATGATGGAACAATTACAAATAATATTTGTTACCCTTTAATTTATGGAATTTTCGGTAAAGATATTCGTCAGCCAATTGGGGGAGATTTTGCATTATCTTCAAAACTAGCTAATCATCTTCTTAAAGAGCCTTGGCATAGAACTAGTCATGAATACGGTATTGATATTTTTATGACTATGAATGCTATTTTAGGAAATTTTAAAATAGGCCAGGTTGGACTTGGATCAAAAATTCATAAACCTAGTGCACCTAAACTAGGTCCAATGTTTATACAGGTTGTAAGTACAGCATTATTAACTATTACAAATAATTTTGAAAAATGGAAAAATATTTCGTCTATTGAAGAATCTCCAATATTTGGACTTCAAGAATTAGCTCCTGCTCAAGATTTAGAAGTAGACCTGGAATCAATTAGAAAAAACGCTTGCCAAGGATTTCAAGATTCTAAAGATGTATTAAAAGAAATACTTACTCCAAAAATTGTAGAACAACTCGAAAAAACCTTTGAATCTGAACAACGTCCTAAAATAAATACTAGATTATGGGTAGATATTCTTTTTGATATTATTGTTGCATTTTCTAAAAACAAAGAACAGATTAAATTAGTAGAATCTATAAAATGTCTTTATTTTGGCAGAGTTTATAGTTTTATAAATGATACCTTGAATCTCACAAGTGCTGAATGTGAAAATCCAATTAAGGAACAAGGAAAACAAGTTTTTGAGAGAAGAGCTGAATTAATTAAAAGATTAGAAGAATAACTTTATTACCTAATCACTCTAAATTATACCAGTTCCAAAACGGCAGAACTCTTTCTAAATATTTGGTTGTAACTCTTGTAGCAGCATAAAAAACACTAGCAGTTACACCTAATAATATTACTCTTTTAATAAATTTTTCTTTATCCATTTTATACTCTTTATAAAACTAACATAATTAATAAACTTTGTCTCTTAAATTTTTTAGATTTCTTTCTACCCTTTTAAGCAACAATTAAATACTGCTATTTATGGAACAACCCTTTGAATTTGGATTCCTTGATTAGTAAGAATTTTAAGTTCTAAACTTCCATCTGGAAGTAATCTTTCTGATAAAACACTTTTTGTAGAATGTTCTTTTTTAGATGCTGCTCTCCATCCAGAACTCTTAGGTTTTTCTCGAAGCCTTAGTTTTAAATCTCTAGGGCCTATCTTTCCTATAGGTTTGCACAAATTATAACTATCCACCATTAATAAATAGCTTTTATTAGAATCTACAATTTCAGGTAGGCAAAACCAATGTCCTTCAGTGTCTTTATATTGGTTTGTTAATGGTTGTTTTTCTATAAGTTGTTCTGCTTTTGGATTAGTTAATTCCCAAAATCTTAATCTCATATCTCCAGGACCAATTTCTCCTAGGGTCCTTGAATTATTAAGTCTGTCATAAACAATTACTGAAAGAGTTTTATTAGGATAAACAATATCATTAACACAAAACCAACATTCTTTTGGTTTTCCTTGGTGTTGGGGTTCAGATCTGTCAATCGGAACAAGAGGTCTTGTATTAACATTTTCAGAACTAGAATATGGCGATGCCTCAGGATCAGGGGTTGGAATTAGTTCTGGATTCTGACAATACCCTTCTCCAGAGAATAATACTGCAGAAACAACAATTCCGGTTAACAATGATTTTCTCATATTCTTATTAAATTTTAAGAATATTTAAGTATTTATAGGAATAATCACAATATTAACTTCAAAATATAAAATTACTAACTGTATCATAAATGGTATTGTAAATAACTTGTTCACAATTACCAATTGCCTCACAAATAGCCTTCCCATAATGTAAACTTATTAAACTAATACTCCCTACAACACAAAGACCTTTCATATATCTTCCAGTTTCCAACCTTACTTCGTCTTTACTCATTTTGTTTTTTCCCACTAATCTAGTTGGATGTCGAAACCCATCTCTTCCACCACACCCCTCATTTCCAGGGATTTTTACTACAGAACTTCCTTCTTCAATATGACCTGTCATTCCTTCTAGATTCTCTGTTCCCATTCTACTAATTAATTATGTAAGTTAAAACTTTAAAAATCTATCTAAAAAAAAGTACTACCAAAATTAAATTAATTTAACTATGTTCCTTATTAAATTTAGATTTATCCAAGACCCCCACCTTGCAAATCATAAGTACACTTATTGCATTTGATAACACAAAAATATCCATCTCTTAACTCAACAACTACATCATCGCTTCCACAATTAGGGCAGCTGGCATAGACATTATCCAGTTCAGAGTCATAACGTTCAATTTTACGAGCCATTCTTAAAAATATGAATATATTAATAGCACTCGAGAATTTATAAGTTCTTGATGTCTTAAAATAAACAACTTTTTTTAAGAAAACCACTTAACAGCAACAATAACTATAACAATTATAAGCAAAATAAGAATAATAATTGAATTAATATTTAACGGAGTTACTAATCTATAGACTATAAATAGGATAAATAAAATTATAAAAAAAAAAAAAAGAAAATGTGTTCCCAATCCCATAATTTAACAAAGATTTAAAATTATTTAAATTTTGGGGTAACCTCAAAATCGCTATTAAAAACCCAATATTTTAAAATTTTTCATAAACACAAGATTTATATTTACATTTTTCTTAATTTAAACATGAAAAAAGAGATAAAAAAACTAAAAAAATCCAGGAAAATTAATACAAAAAACAAAAATCTTCAAGCAGGAATTATTTTTATAATATTAATTTTAGCAGCAGTTTTCATAGGTGCAAAAACAAGTTTTTATGGAGTTGCTATGGGAATATTAATAGGTTTTTTATTAGCACCACTAATAAATCAGATTAAAAATAAATAATTATTTTTGTTTTAAATTCTTCTTAATTAACTAAAATTCTCACTAAATGAAGACCTATTTCTTTGTTTTTCTACAACTTCTCTATATTTTTTAAGATATTTTTCATAGTCTTTTCTACTTATTCCTGCCAATGGACCTAAACTAGTTAAAAGCCTATAAGCAAGAACATGATTAGAAGGACTATACCCTTCTTTTTTACCAAGTTCATGAAGACGTTGATCAAGACAATCTCTTATTTTTCTTTGTGTTCTTTCAGGAATAGAAATATCCAAATAATCAAAAACTGATTTCATTAATTCAATAGAATCCTCTAAACTTGGTGTTTCTCCACCATCATGTTTTTTATCATACCAATCTGTGTTTAGTTCTTTCTCCCCCTCCATATTTTTTATCATACTAATATCTATTTGGTTCTTTTATTTATACTGAATATAAATAATATAACCTTCTTGAAATTTGTCAGGATTACATTCAGGAAATAAACCTAAAGCTTCTGGAACTTCTTCCCCTCGAGCAATAGAAAAACTCTTTGCTGGTCTGTCTGTAATTTGTGAACCATCTTTATTCCACACTAAAAAAGGCCCCCCTTCTAAATAACTTAGATGAATAAATGGACATTCCTCATAGAACTCTTTAACAACATCTCCATATTTTCCTAACAATTTTTCATGCAAATTTTCTCCCATAAACTCTCCTAAAAATTATGATTTTTTTATATGTATTTTCTCTCTGACTTTATCCATTACTTTTTGAAAAGTAAGAGAATATTCTCTTACTCTTATTGGAGCACTTGATAAAGGCCTATTATGTGCAATAGCATTTCTTATTGGTTCCATATCATGTAACTTTTTCCCCCACTCCTTAATATCTATATATGATGCAAAAATAGTTTTATTTGATTCTATGATTATCTTGTAATCATAAAAATCTGCAAAAGATAATAAATCTGCTTCTTTTTCTTCTTCTAAACCTTCTTCCCTTCTTGCAGCACATTTTGCACGAACTTTTTGTGGAACTCCTTTTCTCCACCATTCTTCTTCATGATTTGTTTCTAGTAATATTCTTATAAATTCTCTTACATTATTTTCAAATAAATATAATGAATCTTGTTTAGAGTGCTCGTGAAAACTGCCATTTGGTTTTGCACTTTTTGAAATACATTTTAGTAAATATTCTTTGATAGATATAGAACTAGGAACCTTTTTTAAAGACTCTTTAAAATAAGGTTCAGCTTCCTTAAACCTGCCTATTTTATATAATAATTCTCCAAGAAGTATTCTTGGAGCCCATAAATGAGGCCCCAATTTTATAGATTGTTTAAATAATTCTTCAATTACTGTTACAGATTCAATGTCTTTTAATGGTTTTCCCATTAACGCTTTTCCTAAATAATAATAATTCATAGGATCTCTTGGATTTTTCTGTATTTTTTCTTTTAATAACCTCTCCATTCTCACCTCATTAACTAACTTCTAAAAAAAAGACCCCTGAGTTTTTAACTATTTCTTTACTTCAATAACTAAGTCAAGATTTATTAAGAAATTAATTTTCCATAGTATATGCTGCTTCCCAATATCCTTGGGTTTCATCTACTTGATTAAATACCACCCTCCTATCTCCTAGAGCATATATTGGCCATGTAGAAAACCTTCTACCAGTGTCTTTAAAACCTAATAATTCTGGATGAGGGTGTAATTCTGTACAAATAAGAACATTACAATTATTATCAAAAATTGCTTTAAAATGATCATCAGAATTACCCTTTCCAGAATCTCCATTCCCAGTACTTCCATCCTCAGGAGTTTTAAATTTTTCACTAATATCTGCTTTCATATTTTTTTAATTCTGTCTCTGTTTTTAAACCTTTCTATTATTAACTACTCTAAAATAACAACAAGTTATTTAATTATTGGTTTTCTTAACCTAAAATTATGAAAAAATACAGTTTTCACAGATTATTCATAAAAAAAATCATCCTCTTGACTATCTAGTTCTTCAACAAGCTCTTGAAATTCATTATTTTCATTTTCACTTATAAATTCAAATCCTTGAGTTCTTGATTCATATCTCATTTTTAATAAGAGTTTTTAGTTTATCCAAAACTCCTTAATATTGTTTAATCTTTCTGTTTCAAGTTCTTCTGTAAGATGATAATTAAAGATTTCATTAAAATTTTCAATTAATTCTTCAGAAAAATTTAGTTCTTTTAAGATTCTTTCACTAATCGAGAAAAAACAATAAGAACATAAAGTAATATTCTCTTTTTTACAAAATATACACTTTGTTTGATTATTACAATCAAGGTCTAATTTCCTCTTTATTATTCCCATTATAACACTCCTAGGTACTTCTTTTATCCTTAGGCCTTGCATCCACGCATAAAGCTCTTTAAGGTAACAGGTTACACAAACAGGGTTTGTTATTGGTTCTAGACATATTAAACAATTTTCTGCATTCATTTTATCAAATCTTCTCTCTTAAGGACCTCCAGCAAATAGTTAAGGTGTTTTTTATATAAAAATAAGTGCAGTCTTTTTTTGACAACCGAGATTTTTAAAGACTAATTTCGATGTTTTCAGTCACGTATTAACAGTCCAATTTGTTCTAGAAATTCACATTTTTCAATTAAACAGAATTAATTATTTTAAATCAAAACTATCCTATTTTTCCTTGTTGCCAAAGAATCTCAAAATATTTATTATATGTCTCTGCAATATTCCTGTTCTGGATAGTTATCGCATGTATTGATTTACTAAAAATAATTAATACTACAGTGTCTCCACAAATATTTGTTGAAACAACTGAGTAATATTTTTTTGGAAAATATTTTGCTTCTGTAAGTTTCATTTCATTTAATTCTTCCACTCTTTCTTCTGCTTCTTGACTATATATGTGCCTCATTAAAATTCCTTTTTTTATTCTTTCATTATGAAATTCTTTTAAAAATCCAAGTCCTAAAATTTCTAATGCTTCTCGTGAAGCCCCATACACATTAATTGGTTTATCTAGTTTTAAAAGATCTTTTAAAGCCTCTCTTACTCCAAAAACTCCTTTTGAAATAGAAATCTCTTCTTCCTCATCTGTTTTATCAGAAGTCAGTTGTTCTAAAAAAGGAGTAAGTAATTTTAATTCTAATTCTTTTTGTTTCAAAT
>CAZJPU010000046.1:0-8732 GCA_964548105.1 Candidatus Woesearchaeota archaeon
GATGATAATCTTTCTCCATACAATCTTTATGAGACTTTGATTTATAAATTTAACTTGGGAGTGTATGATGGGTTGCTGAGAATATTTATATATCTCTTATATTTAGATTATTTATAAAAAAAGAATTTAAAAAAAGAATAAATTATAGTGGAGATTTAGATGCTATTTCTATTAAAATTTGCAAAAACTATGGTTTAGGGAAGTTTAAATCAAATAAAATTATTTTAATGGGATATGAGGATTTTAATTTTATTCTGGAAACATTTAATGAGCAATATTTTGTAAAGATATTTTCAAGTTTTCGAACCTTTGAAGATTGTAAAAGATATATAGAAGTTATTAAAAAAGCAATTGAAATAGGGGTTGCAATTCCTAAATTATTTGAATCTAAAAAAGAGGATCTTCATATAGTTAATATTAATGGCGAAGAGTTAAGGCTTTGTGTAATGGAATTTATAAATGGAAGTACTATTTATGAACTTGATGAAGAATTAACTAGTGAAGAAATTAGGTTTTTGTCTAATCAAGTAGCACTTATTAATTCAATAAAATTTAAACCAAAACAAGTTTATGATAGTTGGGCAATTACAAACTTTCTTCTTGAATATAAGAAAAAATCAAAATTTTTATCAATTGAAAATTTAGAATTAATTAAACCATTAGTAGAGAAATTTAAGAGAATGAAAATAGAAAAGTTACCTCATTGTTTTGTTCATGGAGATATAATAAAAACCAATGTAATGAAAGATAAAAAAGGAAAATTATGGATAATTGATTTTTCTGTTTCTAATTATTATCCAAGAATTCAAGAACTTGCTGTTCTTTCTTGTAATATATTTTTTATAGATAATAATAAAGAAAAGAGTGAAGAAAATCTAAAAATTGCATTAGAAGAATATCAAAAAAAGATTTGTCTTACTAAGGAAGAACTTAAGGTATTACCGACTTATATTGAGTTTGCACATGCAATGCATTTATTATCTGCAAATTACGAGAAGATAAAAAAAGATAATAATTCTAGAGAAAATGAATATTGGTTTAGGCAAGGAAAAATAGGCCTAAAAAAAGATTAATAAAAATTAGAGAGCTTGTTCTTCTGGCTCAGTTGCTAAAAAAGCCCACCAAGGTTTTTTTACTTTTTCAACATTGCCATTTTCTGCGTTTACTTCTGCTCTAACTTGCATTTTCTTTTGAAAAATTCCAAAAATTTTAGAATGCCTTTCTATTTGCATTTCATAATTTGCTTTAATATTCTCACCTTTTCCTGTTTCTTTTAATTTAATAGTGCAGTTATTTTCTTCATTACAAACCTTTAATCTTAATCTTTCTAATGCGTTTTTTGATGCAGTATCTGGCATAATTTTAATTTCTGCTTTTTCTCCATTTGATAATTTAACTCTTAATCTTGTTTTGTTCTGATTTGTTTCTTGTTCTAATTCAAGTTCTGTAGTAGTGTTTGTTTTATCAATTGTCATTGTAATTGTTTTTCCACTTTTTCCAGCAGTAATACTCATCATTTTTCCATTTTCAGTAGGGCATGAAACAACAGCTCCGATACATCTACATCCTTCTAAACATTCCGACTCATTTCTTTTTTGAAGGGGCATAAAATTTATCCTATTAGTTATTCTATTAGTTAACTTTTCCCTATTTTGGATATTATTACTTATAGTTTTATTTTCTCCTGAGTTATTTTGACTTAATTGGTTATTAGAATCTATTGTAGCATTATTATTGTTTGTACTATTATTGTTGGCACTATTGTTTTCAGTATTATTTTGTCCTTGGTTTCCCATCTGAGCACCAACTATTCCAATAAAACTGATTATAAGAATAATTAATACTGAACTTATCACCTTTTTCATAACAAATAAATATTTTTAGAGTTTATAAAATAACGGGTTTGGGGGTTGGTAAATCAAAGTAAAAAGAATGATGGAAGGTTTTGGAAAAAATGTATTTATTATCTTATTATTCTATAAATCCTAGTTCTTTTTTAAAAAATCTATTATTGAAAGATGCTTTTGGGTTTGTTTTTGAATTAAATGGACTTACCACAAAAACATTACCCTCATAACCATTTAGTAAACCAGGTATATGGCCATATCCCACAGGAACACAATCTCCTGGTTGTAATTTTTCTAAAAAAACTTTATTTCTATCATCAATCTTTACGCTTTTTAGTTGAGGGGTAATTTTCCAATAAAAACGTCTCCAAGCATTTGCATCTTGAAAAATTGCATTATCATATGTAATTCCTAATCCATCTAATGAACTTTTTATTCTAGGTATTGCTTCTTTTATACTTTTAAGTGCATAACCTTTTTCACCTTTTAAAACCCTTTCCAAATCATCACTAAAACCTAATGGAGCTTCTTCAAATTCAATATCTTTTGCAAGTTTTGCTAAATCATAAATTTTAGGATCTTCTAAACCATATGCTGGAATTTCAAATTCTTGCCTTAGAAACTCGCCATAAAATTTAATAAAAGAAGATTCTGGGTCTAAATGAAGAAGCTTTTCGTCACTATAAATTTTATTTGTTTCATCAACAAGGTTTTCACCGGTTTCTCCAACATAGTTTTCTAAACCAATTCTTTTAAAAAGACCTTGTTTTCCTAATACTTTTATGGTTTCTCCAATACTTTTATTATTAACTCCATGAATTTCTGGAAAAAATATAACATAATTTGTGCTTGTAGGATCTTCTACTTTTTTACCTAAAACTTCATAACCTAATTCTTCTAATCTTTTTTCAAAATCCTGTGAAGTAACTTGATTTGAACTACAACCAGGAAGTGTTAAACTTCCTGCGAGGGTAAGCCCTGCTACAGCAACTGCAACATTCCCAAAAAATTCTCTTCTGCTTGGTAGTTTTATCATTTTAGTTTACTTGAAAGTTATTTTACTAAGTAACTCTATAATATTTTATATAAAAAAATAGTATTTAAAACTTGCTGTCTGTTACTTTTATACAGTAGTTATATATCAACCAATTTTTTCTATATAAAATATGTATCTTTAGAAATCTAAAAAATAAGTTATGCGCGAACGGGGAATCGAACCCCGGTCACATGATTGGCAACCACGTATTCTACCACTAAACTACTCGCGCATGAGATTAACTAGAAAATTGAGTTTAAAAAATTTTGGATGCTTAAAAATAAACACTGAAAAAAGGGTATTTTTTCATATTCGGAAGATTTAAAATCTATGGTTTTTTGAATTAAATATGGAAGAAAAAATAGCAAAATGTCATGATTGCAAAAAGGAGTTTAAATATAAGCCTGGAAGATATCCAAGAAAATATTGTGATAAATGCAGTCAACAAAGAAAAAAAGATTATGAAAATTTATATACAGTAGAATATAAAGATTGTGAGGATTAAAGATTTAATTTTTTTAAAAAAGATTTTTAAAACAAAATAGCAAATTAAAAAATATGGTCCTGGGAGGAATCGGACCTCCGTATACTCGATGTAAACGAGTCAGTCTACCATTAGCTTACAGGACCATAGAATTCTAAGAAATTAAGGATTTTTAAAGTTATTGAATTTATCTACTTTCTGGTTTTCACTAACCAAAAGTAATAACCCATAAACTTTAAATAGGGCTTTTTTGTATTTTTAGTATGGTAGATGAAAAACAAGAAAATAAGGAAACAACTCTTGATGATAAAAAATATCAAAATCCTACAATAAAGGGAAATCTGCCTAATGCAAATTTAACACCAGAACAGGAAAAAGAAATGCAAAAAGCCCGAGAAAACCTTGATTCTTTGAAAAAATTTATTTTACAAAAATATAAGTTTATAGCAGCTATAGGAATTATTCCTCCGCAAGCAGCAAATATTTTTGATGAAGAAAATGAGCTTACACCAGAAGAGAAAAAAGAAAAACCAATGCATTTAGTAATTGTTCTTCCAGATGATAAAGAAAAAGAGTTTAATAATATTCGTCTTGAAATTGTTAAAAAAATAAAAGAAGATAAACAAAAAATATGGTTGAATTTATTTTTAGAAAAAGATTTATGGGAAATTTGCATGGATAGTAAATATGAGATTATTGAAGCTATTGGAATGAGTTTTCCATTACATGATAAGGGAATACTTGGAGCACTTAGAGTTGCTGAAATTCATAAGTCTTTAGTTTTGAAAAAGTTTGAGAAATATGTTTATAGTTATGTTATTGGGGGAAGTTTAGTTCGAGGAGAGGCAGTAAAAGAAAGTGATGTTGATGTTTATGTTATCATAGATGATACTGATGTTAAAAGAATGCCAAGACTTGAATTAAAAGAAAAATTAAGAAATATTATTTATAGTTATATAATGCAGGCAGGAGAACTTGCAGGTGTAAAAAATCCTCTTAATGTTCAGGTTTATTTGTTAACCGAATTTTGGGAAGGTGTTAAAGATGCTAATCCTATTTTTTATACTTTTTTAAGAGATGGAGTCCCATTATATGATCGAGGAGGATTTTTGCCTTGGAAACTACTTTTAAGAATGGGTAAAATTAAACCTTCTCCTGAATCAATTGATATGTTTATGTCAATGGGGGATAAGACAACAGATATTGTAAAACGAAGACTCTTAGATATTGTTATTGGAGATATTTATTGGGGAGTAATTACTCCAAGTCAAGCACTACTTATGCTTTATGGATTACCTCCAACAACTATTCAGGAAACAGTTAGAGAAATGAAGAGGATTTTTGTTGATAAGGAAAAAATGTTAGAGAAAAAATATGCAGATATCTTAGAAGATATTGCAATTAAATATTATAAAGGTTATGAGCATGGAAAAGTAAAAGAAGTAAGTGGAAAAGAAGTTGATAAATTGCTTAAAGATTTTGAAGATTATCTTAAAAGATTGAAAGAATTAAGACAAGATATTGAAAAGAAAATGCAGGAAAAAACATTTGAAGAAATTTATGAAAATGTTTTCAAAATCCTGAAATCATTGTTTGGGAAAAAATCTGAATCTAATTTAATTAATGAATATGAAAAAGAAATTGTAAATAAAGCTAAAGGAAATCCAAGGTTTATACATACTTTAAAAGAATTATGTGATATAAAGAAAAAATATAAAACAAAAAAAGCTCCTTCAAAATATGTTTTTGAGAGATTAAGAAAAGACAGTGTTTATTTGATTGATAGTTTGATTGAATATGGGCAAAGAAAAGATATGGGATTGTTAGAAAAAACAAAAGTAGTTATTAGTTATAAAAAAGAAGGAAAAGATGCTCATGCAGATTTATTTTTAACAAAACCTGCTTTTTTGGTTGAAGGATCTGACTTTAAAAAAGTTGTTGAAAAAATAGAAGAAAGTAATGCTAATGAGTTTAATAATGTTCTAGCAAAAAATAAAGGTCATAGAATCACTATTGATAATAAGATCTTAAAGTTGTTAAAAAAAGAGTTGGGTAGTTTTGATATTAGTTTGTGATTAATCTCTAAAAATTATTTTTTAGTCTAATTATATTTATAAGCAGTTTTTAATTAAAATTTTTATGGATGATGAAAGATCTGAAGCTTTAGGAAGATATAAAGTTGCAGAAGATTTTTTTTCAGGATTAGAGCAAGAAGCTGAAAAAGCAAGCAGAAGTATTCCTATTCCAAGAGGTAATGATAGGGCACAATATCTTGTTACAGCAAATCTTGCAACTGGAAAACTTAATGAGATAAAAAAATGCTTACCTGAAATTTGTAATCAGGGTATTCCAATAATTGATTTAGAAGGTTTAGAGGTTGCTACTTTTGCAATAGAAAGAGTAAATAGGCCTGGGCCAGCTATAAGATATGATTCTAATACTTATTATTGTATTGCAAGAGCTTGTGAAGCGGCAAGCGTAGTAACGAGAGAACATCGTTGATTTTTTTGGATTTAGTTCTAATTGAAGCGTTTTTGAATAATCCTTAATATTTCCAAACCTTTAAAAACCTATTTTTTCTTGGTTTTTTATGAAAGGAAAAATTATACAATTTAGAAGAGGGTTAAAAAGAATCCATGAAAAACACTATATCTTAAATGTAGGTACCTCAAATAGGGAAGAGGCAGGTAAGTTTGTTGATAAAGAAGTTACATGGAAAAGTCCTGCTGGAAAAGAAATTAGAGGGAAAATTTCTAGTGCTCATGGAAATAAAGGTCTTGTACGAGCAATTTTTGAAAAAGGATTGCCAGGACAAGCAAGAAATGAAGAAGTAGATATATATTAAAATTCTTATTTCTAAGAATTTTAAAGACGAGGAAAAAATAAAATGGTAGCAATGAAAACTGATAATTTTCAAGCAACCATTTTAAAACAGGATAACAACAAAAATGGTAGCAATGAAAACTAAGAATTTTCAAGTAACCATTTTTAAAACAGGATAACAACAAAAATGGTAGCAATGAAAACTAAGAATTTTCAAGTAACCATTTTTAAAACAGGATAATAACAAAATGGTAGCAACAAGAAAAGCAATGGCGTATTCAAAAAGAAAACCCTCAGTTAATACTCGTAGGTCTAAAAAACAACAGAAAAGTTATATTAAAACAATTCCACCACAAAAAATTGTAAAATTTAATATGGGGAATATTCAAAAATTTGATGCTGGTGAATATAAAATTAAAGTTTTTATAAGAAGTGAAGAAAAGATTCAAATACGAGATTTAGCTCTTGAGGCTGTTCGTCAATCCTTGAATAAAGATTTAACTAAACTTTGTCAAAAAAATTTCTTTTTAAGATGTAATGTTTATCCTCATAATATTCTTAGAAATAATAGAATTTATAGTGGTGGAAGTAAAGGGGAAAGAATCCAGACAGGAATGAAACACAGTTTTGGAAGTCCAGAAGGTAGGGCAGCAATTGTAAAAAGAGGACAAATTATTTTTTCATCTTATTTTAATGGAGAAGAAAACATTCCCAAAGTTAGAGCATTTTTTAAAAAAACCAAACCTAAATTTGCTTGCAAAGCAAAAATTGTAGTTGAAATAACAGAATAAAAATAGATTCTTAGATTTGTTTAAAATAAAAATTTTTAAAATATAGAAGAAAATGATATTCCTGATGAAAGAATTTCTGAAAAAGATTCTTCAATTTTGTATAGTATAATAACCTTATTGGAGTATAATGCTTTAAGTTATTCAATGATAACAGGAAATACTGGTGATGATGAAGATTATTCATTTATTATTGAAGGAGGGATTGATTATTATCATGCATACAGAACTCCTAAACTTTTGCAAACTATTAATCAAAATAGAACCCCTCTTCTTGCTAAAAGAGCGCTTTTAGAAAAAACTGTGGGTGAATTAGAAATGCTTGGTTCCACATTAATAGAAAAAAGAGAATCTAGAGATTATAGGTTTGATGAAAAATACAGAATAGAAATTGAAGGAAAAACTATAGACTTGTTTTTGATGGAGAATTAAGATACTTTTTAAAAATTTATAGAGGTTTTATTAGAGGGGTTTAGAAAGCTTTAAATATACATAATTTATACATAATTTATGTATAATTACTGTAAAATGGTAACAAATGATAGTGGTAAGGAAGAGTATGTAATTACTAAGAAAATAGCAAAACATGGAAAACAAGCAATTATAGTCATACCTAAAATTCTTGAAAATAAATTAAGTCCTGGAACTATAGCAAAACTTACAATCGAAGTCTTGGGAGATGTAAAAGATGAATAAAGGACTTGAAGAAACTAGGATTGTAGAAGTAGAAAGAAAATTAAATAATGTTATTGGTCATGAAGGTCATAATTATCAAATTGGACATTTAGAACTATTACAACTAGATAAAGATCATTTAGGAACAAGAGACTCATTTATTGTAAACTGGGGTCCTTGTTCTTCAAAAAGGGTTGTAAAAGTAGATAGGCCCCTAGGATTTATTGAAAATCCAAGAGCTCGAAGACATGTACAAAGGGGATGTGATACTTCAAATGAATTAGATCACATTGCAAAAATTGACCACCCTGGGACCACTAAACTAGTAGATTATTTTGATGCTGAAACTACAAAAAAATATGGATTACATGGAGTAATTACTGTTGAAGAATTTGTTCCTGAATCAAGGAGCTTAGAAGAGGTTATAGAGAAAGAAAACAAAGGTTATTCTTTTAAACCCTTTTCAGAATTTGCATTGCAATCTGCAAGAACCATAAGTGATATTAATCAAGGAAAAGGAGTTGAAGATGGACAAGGAATCTTTCATAGAGATTTAAAGCCCTCAAATTTTCTTATAAGGCAAACTGGTTCAGGAATTGAAGTAAAAATTACAGATTGGGCTAATGCTACCAGGATAGATAGCTTAAAATCAGGTTATATGCCTACGATGGGAGGCCATCTAGTTTCTGATCCTTTATTAATGGGAGTTTTTACTGGAAAGGAAAAATCTATCTATAATAATGGAAGTGAAATTTATGCATTAGTAGCTACACTTGCATATGTTGCTCGTGGAAAACCAATTTTTGATTATGATCCTGATATTGGAGAAGCAAGAGCCATAGATGATTGGGAAGACTTACTTACTGATGGAAAATTAGATAAAACTAAGCATCAAAAAGTTTTGCAAAGAGCAGTAAAATCTCTTCCTAAAAAAATAAAGAAAAGGTTTGGAAATATTTTTATGAAAGGACTAACATTAAATCCTAAAAATAGATATGAAACATCACAAGAACTTTTTGAAGATATTAAAATTGCAGCTCAAAAAACTTCTAGATTGAAAAAATTAGGGCTTGCAGGAG
>CAZJPU010000047.1:0-8695 GCA_964548105.1 Candidatus Woesearchaeota archaeon
TTATAGGAATTGATACTTTTAATGTTAATTTAAGGAATGAAAGCTCGTTTTTTATATCATTTATTTCTGTGTAAAAATTATCTATATTTTGATTTAGTAAAATTAATTCCCTATTAGTTATTTCTATAGTCTTGCCTTCATAAAGTTCTCTATAATATTCAGAAAGATTTTTGTAGTAATCCCTTTCTTTTGTTAGATTATCTATTGCTTGATTTAATTCTTGGATCTCAATTTCAAAAGGGAGAATTTCAGAAGAACAATCGTAATTTTGATTTGTTATATCTGATTTTGCCATAGTTGGAGCTATTAAAAACAAGACTAAAAAAATGCTTATCAAAATTAAATCGCATTGTTGTTTGAATTTCATTCTTCCTCAATAATCTCTATTTCTTTAATTAACTGAAGCCAAAAACATCTAGGACAATCTTTCATTAAGTTCAAGGTTGATGGGGAAAGTTTGTAAGGCATTTTTATATTACTCTATAATACTTTAATAATTTATATATAAAATATCCAATCACCATAAGGGGAATTAAAGGGATTAGGATAATAATCAACATAATAAGCAAGAGAACCACTGCCCCAGGAATAGCCGAACCTCCAATATTCCATAACTCAATAACTTTCTCCCAAAGTAACTTAAGTAAAAAATCTAGATATAACGCGCTATAAATTTTATTTGTAATGAAATTTTCAATCAATCTCATTTTTGTTTATTTCCTTTCTTAATCTGATTTTTTAGTTTTTCTAAAACTTTAGGATCTGTTTCCTTTTTTACTTTTAGCCCAAAAGGGGTAAATGATTTTGCAATTCCACCAAGATTTTTTTCTATTTTTTTAGCATGATCAATTAAACTATCTTCTAAAAGCATATCTGAGCCATACCAACCACCCTTAACAGAACTAAAATCAATTGTGATTCTTTTATTATATCTCTTTTTTAACAAATCAACATAGCTTAAAGTAACTATTAATATTTTATTAGAAGAAGATAAATTCTCTAAATCAAGATTCCCGTCAGGAGTCCCAAATCTTTTAGAATCATTTGGAGAGAGAATGCTCCATTTCCATTTCTTAGATTTATCTTCCGAATCTTCATATTTATAATCCATTACTATATCTCTAGCAGCACCTCTTCCAACATTTCTTATCTCTAATACTACATTGGTTGGACCAAAAGGGACAAGAAAAGCTTCTAAGGCAGGTTCAATTTCAGCTTCACGAGTCTTTTTCATTTCCTTAAGCATCTTTCCAGTAAAAACCACATAAAAAATTGTTACTATTGCTAAAACAACTGTAGCAATAGAAGTTATGATACTAGACCAAATTAAATATTCTTCTACCATTTTAATTCTCTCCCTCAACAATTTTAATCTCTTTAGGAGTTAACCCATAAAGACTATAAACTAATCTATCAATTTGTCTTTCATAAGCCTTAACTTTTGCTTGTTTTTCAGGATTTTTCAAGTAATTATCTTCTTTAGTTATATCAAGAATTTTATCAACTATTCCTATAAGTTGTTTTTGTTTAGACTTAGAAGTTTTTTTAATTGGGATTTGTTTTAAATAGGGGATATCATATCGAAGATATCCTCCAGCCATATGGGTAGTTTCAAAGCATGAAAAATACCAATAATTTATTAATTTAGAATTTAAAATAGCTAAAAGAAATTTTGAGGGACAGTTTAAATTAAAAAGAAGGGTTGACTTTCCGACATAATATTTATCAAGATCTAAAACCGCTTGAATACTTTTAGTAACTCTAGCTATAACTATTTTATCTTTCAAAAAATTAGAAACAATCCCCTCAGAATATATCTCTTTTGGGATATATTCTTTATGCCAATCAATATAAAATCTTTTGATATCTCTAGTTTGAATTATCTTCTCATACTTTTTCTTTTCTTTAACTGACAGATTTTCATATTCATCAGATAATATCTTCATAATTCCATAACCAGTTTTAGAAGTTCCCCATTTTAAATCTCCGAAAGAGCCTAGTAAATCGGAATCCTTTTCTAATTTGGTGATAAGGAAATGATTTTTATTTATTGAAATTTTAAGTTTATTGCCTTTTTTCATAACATCCTCTTTTTTTATACTGAAATCTCTTTTATCTAAATCCATAAGATTTTCACAACGACATAAATCAAAAGAATAGCTCTCTTCTTTCCGTTTATTAAATGACCAAACAGAAGTATAAGTCGATGCCTCTGAAAAAACTTTAATATATGAAACATCAATTATGAAATTAATTCTTGAGTTCTCCAACAAGAATTTCCTAAGGCCATATGAAGAATCAATAGACAAAAATTGATTAGGATTAATGAAAGTTAAAACACCATTTTCCCTAAGAAGATGATGTCCTTTCTCAATAAAAAATAAATAAAAATTAGGTCTAGAAGAACCTTCATATAATTCAAAATTTTTAGTTCCTCTAATTGTATCCCTTGAAATCTCTCTATAATCAACATAAGGAGGATTAGCAATAATAACATCAAACCCTGGATTATCTCTATGAAAAACATCAGAAAAGTATAATTTCCATAAGAAAAAAGGTTTAGACCTGTTCTTCATATATTGCTCCAACTTTTTCATATTCTCTCCATCACCTTGCTCTCTCAAAGTTTCCTCAATAAATTCCCATTCAATTTTATCAATCTCTGCCTTTAGTCTATTCTTCTGGGTTCTGTTTTCTACATCAAAAAATTCTTTTTGTTTTTGCCTCAATTCTTTTAACTTCTGCTCTGATTTTTTAATCTTTTTATCAACACTTTGATCTAATGTGACTTGCCTATCTTTTCTTTCTTTAATCTCTTGAGGATCTATATACAACTTTATCCCTTCAAATTCTTCAACTAAACTATTTCCACACATAATCTTATTCTCAAGATTTGGTAATGGCTTAATGTTGTCCATATTTTCTTCATCTACAATAAGAGAGAGCCAAAATCGAAGTTTTGTAATCTCGACAGCAGAAGGTTCAATATCAACACCATAAAGAGAATTTTCAATAGTTTCTCTTTTTAATTCATAATCAGATTTAGGCCTCTTAAGAAGATAAGATAAAATAGTTCTAGCCTTAATAATTTCATTCATCATTCCAACAGGAAAAGCTCCAGATCCAACAGCAGGATCACAAATTTTTATTTCTACCAAAAGCCGATCTAATTCCTTAGCATTTTGAGAAATAGTTTTTGGCAAAACAAATTCTTTTTCAACATACTTACCAAATTCAGATCTTCTAAGATATTCTAATGCTAGATCGCCTTTTTGAATAAAAAACTCTAGCTCTTCTCTAGGAATTTTAGTATTTGTTTCTAAATAATTAATCAAACTTTGCTGACACATATAATGCACTATTTCCCTGGGAGTATAAAATGCACCCTTGGATTTTCTATCATCCACATCTAATAAATTCTCAAAAACCTTTCCTAACATTTCAGGATCAACAGCAACTTCCTTTTCTAAAGGTTCATCTTCTTTTATTGTAAAATTAAATTCATCAAATGTCTTGAATATGTCTTCGAAAAGTTCATTGTCTAGATTAATATCAGTTTCCCCCCAATTATATCCATTCAAAGGTTCAAATAATCCCCCATTCAAAAAAGGAATATTACAATTAAATTTCTCATAATAATCTCCATCAGCCCTCCTATCTGTTGCAAGAGCATGATAAAATAAAGGTTCTAAATAATCATTAAAAAAATTATTTTTTTCATCTCGAGCCTTATAAAATAATTCTTGAATAAACCTCCTAGACCCCTTACCCCATTGTTCAAATTTACCTTTTTCTCCTTTTTTAACTCCCAACCAGCCTTTTTTCTGTAAAAAATAAAGAAACACTATTTGCCCTAAAAGTTTCTTAGCAAAATCTACAGTTGATATTTGTTTATCTTCAAATTCCTCTTTAAGATTCTCATCCTTTTTAATTAAATTATCTAAATCTTTCTTTAAACTTTGATATAAATTTTTGTATTTTTCAAAGAATTCTTTTGTTACTTTTTCTATGCTAAAGGCGTTTTCTATCTCATCAATAGAAGGTTTTTGGTTTTCAGTTTTAATTAATTCTATAAATTGACTTCTACAAGTATGATTCGGTTCGTTTGGACCAACTAAAAAAGAATATCTCTTTGCAGGAGTAAGCTCTTCTGAAACCTTTCCGTCTTCTGTGAGTTTATAATCCATTTTAACAAAAGAAAATCTCCAATCAAAAGAATCTTCAGAAGTAAAAGCAACAAGAGCAGAATCAATATTAAAATTCTTTAATAGTTTAGCAATAACATTTCTTTGCATAGTTCTGGCTCGATCCAAAGAAGTTCCTTTTCTAAGTTTAACAACTAAAATTTCCATTGAACTTCCGTTTTGTTTATAATTCCCAAGCTTGTTTATGGAAACAATATGTTGTTCATACTCCTTATGCGTCCCAATAGACCTAGAAGAAGGATAAAATCCATTAAACAACTCACTTAAAAAACTTGAGAACTTTGAAGAATCAAATTCGGCATTAAAGGTTTCATCTAGTAGTTTTATTGCTTCATTGTGATTCATTTTTATTTAAATTGCCAATTTTAGTTAACTAAATACTCGGAGAGTATAACTTCTTTTGGACCTGAAGTATCTGCTGAACTAACAGGATTCTTTTTGAAATACTCCTCTGGAACATGCATCTTAACTTTTGCTAATATCTTGACTGGATTCAACTCACTCTTAACATCATTCCAAGTTTTTTTAACTGTAGGTTTGGCCATAGCCCCATCAATCAATAAAGTAATTATGTCTTGCAAATAATCTTTATCTTCATCACTAAATTCAGGGCTCTTCAAAATAGCCTTAATCTTTTTAACCAGCCTAAAATCATTACTTCTTCCCCTACCTTCAACTTTTAATTCCTCGATATCAAAAACAGAATCAAAAGATTCTTTATTCTTTTCAAGATAATCATAAAACCTTTTATCTAATGGTATGGATTTTGTTTTTTCATCACATTTGAAAATATCAACAGCTTCAGCCAAATCAAGTTCATCTGGCTCACCATTCCCATTCACAAGAAATATTTTCCTTAATTTTCCTTTCTTGAAAAAAGTAATCATACAATTCTTCTTCTCTGAAAATTTCCTTGAGGTTCTAGATTTTTTAGGTAATCTCTTTATTTTATTATATAATTCAGGATTTTTATCTCTTATCTCTCTAAGCTCAGTTAAATATTTTAATTCAAGATCCTCAGATTCATCTTCATCTCCAATCAATATCTTTTTAGAATTCAATTTAACAAACAAATCATGAGATTTTATTTCTTCGTTAGTTAATAGCTTAGCATCATTTCCAAGCATTTCAATAAAAGCATTAATCTTATACTCTGCAGCTTCTTTTAATTTTAAAGGATCATTAATAGGTCCTGCTGGAAAAAAATTATAAGTGTATATCTTATCATGTTTTGAATCAACCCTATTTATTCTTCCAACTCTCTGCATCATCCTTGTAGGATTCCAAGGAATATCATAGTTCATAACCACATTAGACTTATGAAGATTAATCCCTTCTGATAAAATGTCTGTAGTGATTAAAAGACGAATAGTATCTTTGTTTCCTTTTCTTGCATCAAAATTTTCGATTATTTCTTTTCTAGTCGCATCGTCTGAATGACTTGAAAAGGCCCTCACTTTATTTTTTAAAGTAGAAGACAATTTTTCCTCCAGATATTCTGCCGTTTCTCTAGATTCTGTAAAAACAATAATCTTACTCTTCTGAAGTATTTTATCTTTTGAAAGCCTTCTTTCAAACTCTTCTAATTTAGGATCATAATTAATATCTTTCCATAAAAGTTGAATTTCTTTGAGTGTTTCAAGATCACTTTTTAAATCACTAATAAAATCTTTATTAAAATCACCTGAAACATACTCTTTTGCTTTTTCATTATCTACTAATTCCTGAATAGAATCAAAATCTCCATTATCTAAATGTTCTAGAATTTTATTTACATGTTTCTTGCTTAAATACACTTTTCCTTTATCATAAGCGTCTATAAACCTCTCATGAGAATTTATGAATCTATCAATTGTTTTCTTAAACGCAAAAAAACTGCTTTCAAGCCTCTTAAGTAAAATCCCTTTCATAAATGCCCCCATGTTTTTTTGAGAGCCTTTTTCTAAATTAGATAATTGTTTTTGATTTATTAAATATAAAAGAGGAGTATAACGTGCATAAGAAAATTTGTTAATAACAAGATCTAATGTTTCATTAAATGTCCTGTCTAATTCTTTATCAAATTTATAGATTATTGGTTCAGGATCAACAACTTCTGGAAACTTTAAGTTCTGATGTTTTAAATCATCTCCATAATATCTTTCAATGCTTGTCCTTGTTCTTCTAACCATTAGATATTTTAAAATCTTTTCTCGAATTTCTTTTGCATTTTCTTTAACAATCTCTAAATATTTATTTTTATCTTCTAATCTATCAAGTCCCTTTAATTTAGCTTGAAGTCTTTTGAAAAAACTTTCTAAGTCTCTAACCTCCGGATTAGGAAGTGTGGATTTTCTAGAATTCTGAAATAATTTTATTTGAGAAAGTAAATCAATAGGGGTATTATTGAGAGGTGTTGCAGAAACTAAAATCACCTTCTTACCTTTACAAATTCTAAATAATTCTTCATACATCCCTGTAGCCTCATTTCTAAAACCATGGGCTTCATCAATTATAACAGTCTTATATTTTTCTATATCTTCTTTATTTAATTTTTCTAACATTCCTCTAGAACAGAATTTCCCTCTTCTAATTCCAAAATCCCAAAAAGCTCTTTTCCATGATCCTGGATTTTCTTCATCCAATAAAACAGGAGGAGCAATAACAAGAGTTCCAGCATTATCTCTATCTGTAAATTCAAGTTCTTTTGCTAGCATTGTAGCAATATATGTTTTTCCAAGACCCACCACATCTGAAAGAAAAACACCTCCATACTCCAAAAGTTTATTCTTTGCATCCTTGACAGCATCAAGTTGATATCTTAGATTCATAAAACTCTCTGGCTTATATCCATCCTCTCCTAATTGTTCAAGATCTTCATCAATTCTTTCTTTTAAGTATTCATAAAGAAATTTAAGAAACAAATGATAAGGAGAAATATTTCCATTTAACCAAGTTTTATTATTTATTGTTTGAACATATTTTTCTGAAACTTCCACAGAAGATTCCCATAGATTATTAAAATATTTTAAAGCCCATTCATAATCTTCTTTTCTTTTTTCAACTTTGTTTATCTCATTGCTCCGATTTAAACCTGCGTCAGTTAAATTACTAGAACCAGTAATAACCCTTCCCTCATCACCAAAACCACCCCCTTTAGAAGTAAAAATATATATCTTTCCATGCATATCTTGATTTGGAGATGCACGAATTTCTAGTTTGCCTGATTTAATCCAATCAATAAATTTCTTTGTTCCTTCCTCAACATCAAATGTATCTTTAGAAGTTTCATATTCATTAATAATTTTATTTTCTAATTCTTTTTTGATTTCAGAGGTAGAATCTTTTAGAGTTAATTGGTTTGATCTTGATGCACTTAGCATATCAAAAGTTTGTTGATTTGTGTTTATTCCTACTAAAACTCTAATCTTTTCTATATTTTCTAACTCTTTATAAATCTTAAAAAAACCACTTGCGTAAAAGTATCCCACTAAGCAACTAAAAAACTTTGTATTCTTCATCAAAGTCTTAAAATGATTTTCTAATGTATCTTCCCCATTATTTGTGATAAATGTTGTATCTGCCATGTAAATATAATAAAAACTCTATATAAAAAGATTAGCTTTCAGGATAGTAAATTCTAAATAATGTTAATTTCTTGATTCTTTATGGAAAACGAGATTGCGAATCGAGTATTTAAGCAAGTAATGGAATTATGGGTTCTACCTGAAATAGAAAGAAGAAGAAAAGAGAAGATATTAGGAGAGTCATTCATATTAACAAAGGCTCAAATTCTTTTTTCTCATGATAAATCTTTCCCAAAAATTAGATTAAATCAACAAGTTAAAGCCATTGCTAAAAGTAAGGCGAATAGAGATATAAAAAAAGGAGAAATTATCTATGAAAAAGATATTGAAAATATAGAGGACATTAAATTAACTGAACAAGATCCCAACTATGCTCACATTACTCTTTTGTTGTTTAAAGGAAAATGGTTTATATCTTTTGATTTTAGGTACAACAAAAAAAGAGTTAAGGAATGTTTGGAGGCATCAAAAGAATTTCTTGAAAGTGCAAGGGAAAATTTAGAGAAAAATAGATTAAGACCTTTTTTTGAAAATTCATTCGCTTGTGCCGAACTTTTAACAGAGGCATTGTTAATTCAATTTTTTAAACAAAGTTTATTGAAAGGACATGGAAAACGCTTGGATAGTATAAAGGCATGGGCTGAACTTGGTAATGTTAAAAAAGAGTTTTCAGATAAACTTAGCAAACTTTGGGAATTAAGAGATTCTGCAAGGTATATGTCTTCAACAGAATTCAAAGAAGAAAATCCAAAAGAATATTTAGATGTACTTGATGAGATGTATAGCTTTGTTGAGAAAAGCATATCTTAAATGGTTCTTTAACTATTCCTTCCTATACAAAAAAACGTCCGTTTTTCAGACCCTCAATTTTCAGCACCTTTCTCGTCTATAAGAATTCTGCATTTACATGGGGGGATTTATTTT
>CAZJPU010000048.1:0-8565 GCA_964548105.1 Candidatus Woesearchaeota archaeon
CAAAAAGAATTCCACTGGACAATTTGAAGAAGTAAATAAAATTTTAGCAAGTGATGCACAAAGTAGTGACTATTTGGGTTACTCTGTTTCTATTTCTGGAGACTATATAATTGCAGGAGCATATGGTGTAGATTCTGGAGCAGGTAATGGTGGAGCAGCATATATATTCAAAAAGAATTCCACTGGACAATTTGAAGAAGTAAATAAAATTTTAGCAAGTGATGCAGCAGAGGGTGATAAGTTTGGTTACTCTGTTTCTATTTCAGGAGATTATGCAATATCTAGTGCACATTATAAAGATAATGGTGGAGATAGTAATGCTGGAGCAGCTTATATATTCAAAAAGAATTCCACTGGACAATTTGAAGAAGTAAATAAAATTTCAGCAAGTGATCCAAGAAGTACAGATTATTTTGGTCTTTCTGTTTCTATTTCAGAAAGAGATGCTATTGCTGGAGCTTATTGGGGAGGAGATGCATATGGGGGAGCAGCGTATATTTTTAGATTAGATCAAAAAGATCTAACTGTACCTCAAATAAACTTCACTTCCCCTACTCCTGATGATGCAACTTCAACTGAAAATACATCTATTGAAATAAATGTTTCAATAACAGAAGCGAACCTAGATGAGATAATTTATAATTGGAATGGAACAAATTTTACTTATTATCATAATTCTTTAGTTTTGATGTATAATTTTGATAATGTTTCTGCTCTTGGAGAAAATGATACTTATGTTATTGATGTTAGTGGAAATGAAAATAATGGAAGCGGCACTAATTTTGATTTAGATGAAGTTGTTAGTGGAATATATGGGGGTGCTTTGGAATTTGATGGAGTTGATGATTATGTTAATGTGGGTGATGATAGCAGTTTGGATTTTACTAGTGCTTTTTCCATTTCTGCATGGGTTAAAGTATATTTTGATAATTCCTGGTGTATTGCATCTCGGTGGGAAGATGAAGGAAGTAGCAAAAGGTCTTGGATTTTATTTGCAGATCCAGGTGAAACAACAGGATTTAGATTTGTTACTTCTTCTAATGGTGCTTGGCAATCTGGCAATAGTATTCAAGCAGGGAATCTTAGTGTTGGTGAGTGGAACCAGGTCATAGCAGTATATAATTCTACCCATAATATATTATACATAAATGGGAAATATGCAGGTAGTGTTGATAGAAGTAACGATGGGATATATGATTCGAATAGAGCAACATATATAGGCTATACTCCTGAATGGGCAAATAATCCACGTTTTTTCAACGGAACTATAGATGAAGTAAGAATCTGGAACAGAAGCCTATCTGTAGAAGAAGTTTATCAACAATATACCTCTAATCTAAAGAAAATAGATCCTGGTTCTTGGGAATTATATATTAATCAAAGTAAGAATGCAATTGATGGATTAAGTGATGGTGATTATAATTATCAGACATTTGTTTCAGATTCAGCAGGTAATGATAATTTTACTGAGATTAGAACAATAACAATAGATACAATAGATACTGATAATGATGGACTCCCAGATAGTTCTGATAATTTATTATACAATGAATCCAATGTAACAACTTCTGGAATTTCTAATCTAAACATAACTGTTGGGGGAAATGCTACAAATAATTCATTTACAGGAATTCAAGAAATTTTATTTTATGATAGTAATGATTTATTAATAAATTTTAGTTATAATTTTTCGACATCAACTTTTGATTTAAGCAAAGTCACAATTACTAAGGCTACAAATTCTATTATAATCAATCTTTCTGGACAATTACAATCTGATTATAATAAAACAGTTTATATTACAGATAATAATTTTGTTTCTTTATGTGTTAAAGACGCAGAGATTAGTTCTATTAATGAAGTAAATTCTGGTTGTGATAGGGCTAATGAAACTGATCTCACCTCTTGTTTAAGTGGCCGTTTGAGCAGTAATGGAATTAATTGCACTGATGAAGGTTCTATAATTAAAATTGAAAATTTGCAACATTCAGCAATAATTGGAACGCCTGTAAGCAGTTTAGCAAGTTCTCCTTCTGGAGGAGGTAGTTCAAGAAGAACAATACCTAAAATAGAAAATCAAACATGCGTTTCTAATTGGTCTTGCGATTCTTGGAGTTTCTGTAGCAAAAATTTTATCCAATCAAGAATCTGTAATGATTTAAATGATTGTGAAAATAAAACTGCTAAACCTTTAGAAACAAGAACCTGCCCAGATATTTTATTTGATTCTATTATTGAATTAAAAACAAAAAAAGTTTATCCTTGGAATAATTTAAAATTTAAAGTTAATCTTAAAGAAGTAAATAGTGGAGATTTAGTTGATATTTTAATCATTTATAAAATTTTAAAAAATAATGGAGTAGTATACGAAGAATCTGAAACATTAGCAATCCAAGAAGAACTTGTTTATGAAAAAGAAATTAGTGAATTAGATTTAAGTCCTGGAAAATATTCTTTATTAGTGGTTTTAGAATATGGAAAAAATCAAACAGCAAGCACAGAACAAGATTTTTCGATTATAGGTTTAACTAGTATTGGTGTGTTCTTTATTATTTTAATATTTTTAATTCTTTTAGGATTTGTTGGTTATAATTGGTATATTTCTAGAAAAAAGACAGAGAAATTAGAAGAGAAAATAGAAGAAATTGAGGAGAAATTAGAAGAAAAACAAACAAAAAAAGCTGGATTAAAAAATTGGGCAATTAAAAAAATTGAAGTAGTAAGATTGAGAAGCGAGAGAAAAAAGAAAGAACAAGAAAATATTCAAAAAATAGAAGATAAAATTACTGAAAGCAAAATAAAAAATAAAAAAAACAGTTTAAGAGATTCAGAAGAAATGATTAAGGAATTAAATAAAAGAAAAAAATAAGCATTCTACTAACTGTTCCATTTTCGTAACCCCTCTTATCAATCCTTCTCACAAAAGCAATTTCTTATTTTATCGATTACTAAAATTGCCTTTGCTCTGCAATACCACTATTGCGTTTGGCGGCTTTATAAAATTACACAATATTTTATAGAATTTAAGGGTTTGTGCTGTTTAAATTTAATTTACAAAGATTTATTAACAAAATAATATCAGATTTATTTATGGATTTCTTAGAATTTCATAAACAGCATGGATATATTGAATCATACCCCCTAGATAATTATATTGTTTTAAGAAGAAATCTTGGAGAAACAAAACTATATGATCCTAAACATGATATTGTTTATGGGGGGCCTATATTAAATCCTCTTCCACTATATGAGGATTTTAGTGATGAAGAGGGAAATCTTGAAGAATAATTTATGATTTTTTATCTATTACTAAAATTGCTTTTGCTCTACAATACCACTATTGCGTTTGGCGGCTTTATAAAATTACACAATATTTTATAGAATTTAAGGGTTTGTGTTATATTAAGTTACCTTTTTAAAAACAAATACTCTATTGTTTTATGGGGATTTTAGTTAGAAAAGAAAAAGGGGCAGCTACATTTACAAAAATAGGTAAGTTATCCATTGTTGGATTAATTATATCTTTATCTGCAGCATATATCAATACTATCTGGGCAGTATATCTGGATAGTTTTGTTAATAGTATTATTCTTGTTGGAGTTTTATCCTCAGTCCTTACAGCAATTTCATTTTTATCTTATTTTTTCTTTATTCCCCTTATTGAAAAATCAGATAAAGGAAAGATTTTTTCTTACACAATATTCCTCTTTATAATTTCGTATATTCTATTTTATCTTAATCATAACTTTTATTTATTTATAGCTTTAGCAGTTTTTATTACAATTCTTTATACTTTAAGAATTACAAGTTTTGGACTTATTGTGAGAGATAATTCTAAAGATAGTTCTGTTTCAAGTAATGAGGGAATTATTTATACTTTTATGAATATTTCATGGGTTGTTGGTCCTTTAGTTGCGGGCTTTGTTGCTGCTGAATACGGGATTAATGGGGTTTTTTTATTGTCTGCATTATTCTTAACTTTTGGATTAATTCTTTTTAGGGTTTTTAGGATAAAAGATTCAAAAAGTAAAAAAAGAATTGATAATAATATTTTCAAAAACTTTATTGATTTTTTTAAAGATAAAGAAAGAGTTTTAGCATATATATTAGGTGGAGGAGTTAATTTATGGTGGGTTCTTATTTATTTATTCATTCCATTAATGATTATTCGTTCAAGTTTAGGAGAATTGTGGATTGGTTATTTTTTATTTGGAGTTGCAGTTCCATTGATTTTATTTGAATATGTTTTTTCTAAATGGGCTGGCAAACATGGTTTTAGAAAGATGTTTAAAATTGGATATTTTCTTGTTTCAATTATAGCTCTTGCTTGTTTTTTTGTTTCAAATATCTATGTTATACTTTCTTTATTGATTTTAGCAAGTATAGGGATGGCAATGTTAGAGGCAACAACAGAAGCTTATTTTTTTGACATTTTAAAAAGAAAGGAAAAGTATAGATTCTATGGTCCTTATAACACAGCTATTGATGCTGGAAATCTTATCGGGAAAATTTTCCCCTCACTAATATTAATTTTTCTACCATTCAAGTTTATATTTTTATTATTTGGAGCATTCATGTTTCTATTATTCTTGATTTCGTTTAAAACTAAAAATGTAGTAGAGTTAAGAAAGAAGTAGATTTTGTTCATTTTTGATTAACAGTTACACTTTTGAGGTCTATATTAGCTAACCTTGCTTCCCAAAAAAACTTCTCATCTACTATTATTTTCTAAACCTAACTCCATAATAAAATCAACCATATTCCTTCCCCCAACCATTTTATTAAATCGATTTCTATAATGGTTAATTTTTTCTCTATCTGAAAAAACATCAATACAAACATTACATTCTGATTCTGAGAGAAATTCAGTAGGTCCGCCGGTTAATTTTATTGCCTCTAAAACCCCTCTTAATTCAAAAGCTTGATACATCTGCCAAAAAGGATCTTTTGAAACATCATCAATGATTTCAGAAAATTTACTATTAAAAACATTACCAACAACTCTTCCTTCAACAATACATTGGCCATGACCCATATAAACATTTCCATTAGGTCTAACAGAAACAGAAGGCAACTCTTCTGATTTTAGCCCAATTTCAGTTGTTTTAATTAATTCTTTTTCCCAACCCAGTTTTACTTTTCCCCTTCCCCAGGGCATAATATATGTTGGACTTACTAAAAGGGCCCCATTTTCTGTAAAATATGCAAAAGCAGGTTTTGAATCTAGATCTTTTTTTGATCCAGTTTCATACCAATCTCTTGAGTCATCTAAGGGTATAATCAACCTCTCAAAAAAAACAAAATCAGATTTTAATGATTTTAAAGTCCCATCGTTATCGCTAGTATATGCAATAACAAATACTTGATCGTTTATATGGTCTTTTTCTAATTCATCAGAGAATACATCAAGATAAGCATTACCAAGATTTATAGCATCTCCATAAGATTCTTCACCATGTGAAGGGTCTGCAGAAACTCCAATTCTAGAACAAACTATGGAATCTAGTGATCTATGTTTCTGAGGTCTTACATGATATCCATGATTTTTTATAAATTCTAAACCTCTTAGAGCATCATCATATGTAGTTGCAAAATAACCATTTGTATCAATTCCCACTGGAAAACCTCTCATTTGATGAAGCATATTACCAAGAATATTAAAATCATGAAATGGTTCACCATTTCCTAACCAGATCATTCCAATATCAGTTTCATTAATACTTTCCATAACTTTTTCTACAACATCTGGTTTTAAAGGAGTTCTATGAGGCCCATAATTTCCATAACAAATATCACATGATTTTGTACAATATTCAACATCAAACCATACTTCTAATTGAGGAAGAAGTAATGCGTTTGATAAGTATTCTGGGGTGATTGAAAACTTATTTGCTTTTATATATTCAAATGCTTGTTTTACAGTTGGGTTACCCATCTTAAATTTCCTATCAGAACTCTTTTATTAATCTTTCCTATCAGAACTCTTTTATTAATCTTTCCTATCAGAATTCTTTTTAATTCCTAATCTAATCCTAAACTAACTTTAATTGCTAAATCAACCTTATTTATAACAAAATCATTAAGAGAACTTAATTTTTTAATAATTTTTGATTTGTCAATTGCTCTTATTTGGTTTGATAAAACCGTAGAATCTACTTTTAGTCCTGATTCATTCTTTGTAATTAAAATGTTTGTAGGATACTCTTTTGAATATATTTTAGAAGTAATAGGGGCAATAATTGTTATTGGACTGAATTTATTACCAAAGTTATTTTGAATTATTAATACTGGACGGGTTCTTCCTTGTTCTGCACCAAATACCGGCTCTAGATTTGCTAAAAAAATTTCTCCTCTTTTAATTTCCATTATCATTCCATTCCCAATCTATATCAGAATCAGAATGTTCAAATTCCTTACAAATTCTTAGACTATCTTCTGCCATTTCTTTATACCCCTCAATTAGTAATTCTTCCTGATTCATTTTACACTCTTGAGCTGTTTTCATTAAATTTAGGATAACCTGTTCATAAGTTTCTTTATTTGATTTTAGTTTATCAAGTTCGGATTTAACATTCTCATTTAGTTGAATTGTTGTTACCATGTAACTATAGTGCATCTATAGTTTATAAATTTTTCTAAAAAAATAATTTTCTAATCTAGTACCTTCGGCAAGGTACAGTATTAGCAATCTAGTGCAATACCATTATGCGATGGTGGCTTATGAATATTAAGATATTTCACTATATAAAAAGATAATTGTTGCAGATTTTTAATCTATCACCACATCTTTAATAAAATTATCACTGATTCGAAGAGTTGATGATGCAACTTTTTTTAGATGGTATGAAATAGATTTATTATTTCCAATAGCAACATAAACAATTTCCTTACTAAATCTCTTAATTATAGAAGAGATTACTCCTGAGAAATCTCCATCATTTGAGACAAGAAAAGCCTCACCATAAATATTATCTATAGCATCAAAAATCAAATCTCTTGCGAGGTTTATATCTGTTGCCTTTTCAACATAAAAGATTTTTCCATCTTTTTTATGTTTCTCTAACCTTCCAAAAATAATATTTAATCCTTTTATCTTCTTCAGTTTTTCAAAAAAACTTTGCTGTTCTGCATACATTTTAGGATTACTTGATTGCATAATCGGAGAAATATAATAATTAATCTTAATTAAATTATTCTCCTTAGTAAGTTTTTCACAAAACTTCTCAATATCAATTTTACAGTTGAACGTCTTTTTAACAGAAAAATAAAAATTACTTCCATCAATATAAATAACCATATTTTTCTTTTTAGAATCCATTTTAAAAAAGCATGGGATCCTTTTACAGAGCCCATGGTGTTAATTAATTAATATGAGAATAATAAGTATAAAAAACTTTGTATTTGAATTTTTCTATTAACTGTTACACTTTTTGGGCCTAGTTTAGCACTCCTACTCCCAAAAGCAATTTGAGTAAGGATGCAAAATAAGAAATTGCTTTTGCTCGGCAATACCGCTATGCGATGGCGGCTTATAAAAATAATGATATTTTTAGAATTTAAAGGTTTGTGTTATCAAAGTTAATTTTAAAAAGTTGTTTAACCTTAAACTAATATAAAAGGGAGGTGAAAATGGAATATTTTAATGATAAAGTAAAAAAAATAGATGTCTGGGATATTGGTTTAATTAAGTTATCTGTAGCTGTTTTTGTGTTATTTATTATAACAATCTGGCCTGCTGCAATGACCTGGGTAGATTCTGTAAACCCATGGTACTTTTTAGTAGCATTTGTAATCTTTGCTGCAAGACCTGTTTATAGATTTTACTTAAAGAAATAATAATTTTTATTATTTGCAAGATTTTCTTTGAATAGTTTAGCAATCCTGCTCCCAAAAGCAATTTCTTATTTTACTGATTACTAAAATTGCTTTTGCTCTACAATACCACTATCTTCAAAATATTTTATTGATTTTGAATGAGCTGGAAATTTTTAATTTCTGTATGCACTGGCAACTTATGAATGTTCTATAAAATTTCCCCCTATGGTGAACCTATTATTTTAATTAATCTTTAAAAACTTACATAGATAAGTTTAAATACTATTATCTACTAAATCTACAATGGCTACTAAATCTACAATGGCTACTAAATCTACAATGGCTACTAAATCCGCCCAGTCTACAACGTCTACAACAATAAGAATCAATCAATCTACTAAAGAAAAAATTGAAAATTTAGATTTTATAAAGAAAGATACTTTTGATATTATTTTAAATAAATTAACTGAATTCTACGAAAAAAATAAAAAAAGAGGAAAAAATGGACTTAAGTAAAAAAAATAAACTATACTTATCAATATTTTTCTTTCTAATGTTTATTGTAGTTCCATCTTTTGCACAAGCTGTCACGATTACTCCGGTTGGAACTTATACTGCTTCAGATGGAAACTATTCCCTTGATGGTGTTTATGAGATTGCAGTGTCTGGAGACTATGCATATACAACGAGTGGTACAGATGATACTTTAGTTGTTTGGAACATATCAGCCCATGGTGATCCTGTCCCTAT
>CAZJPU010000049.1:0-8440 GCA_964548105.1 Candidatus Woesearchaeota archaeon
TTTGTAATGGGGTTGAGACTTGTGATGCTGTTAATGGCTGTCAAAATGGAACTGCGTTAGTTTGTAAGGATAGTGATGAATGTACAGAAGATAGTTGTGATTCTGTTCTAGGGTGTCAATATATTTCAATACCTAATTGTGGAGGATGTTTCTTAGCAGGAACTCAAATCTTAATTGAAAATGGGAAGAAAAATATAGAAGATATTAAGATTGGAGACAAAATAATTGGTTATGATTTTAGTAACAAGAAAAAGGTCAGAGAGGAAGTTATTGAAAATTATATCAGAGAAGTTAGAGGTTATTATATAATTAATAATCAAATAAAAGTAACTGGCGAGCACCCATTTTTTATTAAGGATAAGTGGGTGAGTGTCAAAGATTTAGAATTTGGGATGAGTATGTTTGATGGAAGTGGTGAAGTTAAGATAAAGAGTATTAAGTATATTGATGAATTTGTTAAAGTTTATAATCTACATGTTGATAATCATGAAACTTATTTTGCTGAAAATGTTTTAGTTCATAATAAGGGTGATGACGATGACGATGACGATGATGATGACGATGACGATGACGATGACGATGATGATGACGATGACGATGACGATGACGATGACGATGATGATGACGATGACGACGGTTGTGGAGATGAGATATTACAAGAGGGTGAAGCTTGTGATGATGGTAATGTAGAAGATGGAGATGGTTGTTCAAGTATTTGTAAACTTGAAGGTTGTGGTAATGGTAAAATAGATAATGGTGAAGAATGTGATGGTAATCTTGGTTGTGTAGCTCCTTTTACTTGTAATGATGCTTGTAAATGTATTTGTAAACCTATTTGGTCTTGTACTACTAATTGTTCTCCAGAACTTGTTCAGTGTTTTGATAAACCCTTAGGATTGGGAGGGGCAATAAATCTTAATTTTAATTTAGGGGCAGGAACAGAAAATATACCTGTTGTTATAATAAATGAGGATGATATTCCTATTCCTTTTGAATTTTTTATTTCTGGATTAGGGTTGTCTGAAGATTTAAATACTGATCTTCTTGAAAACACTGAAAAATTTGAAATTGGTCCTGGAGAATCAGAACAAATTAAGATAATAAATAGTGATGGAGAGGGAAATATACAAATAAGTTCAGAGATAGGTACAGAAACTATAAATTTTAATATTAATAGGGAAACTTCTTATGAGTCTCCTTATGCCTCTCTTTTTCAAAGATTTTTGAATAACCTGGCTTTAGGTAGAGGGGGAGGAACTGGTTTTTGTGATGGACCTTGTCCTTCTGGAAAGGTTTGTTCTCATGGAAGATGTGCAGATGCCAAGTGTGATGGTGAGAATTGTAATTGTGGAGAAAATGATTGGAGAGGAGGTCTTTTTTGTGAGGGAGATAATGTTGTTCAATCTTATGCTATATATTTGCCAGGAGAATCTGGATGTTTCCTTGAGGAAGGAGGGACAGAGGTTATAGAAGAATGTAATGATGGAAATCCATGTAATGGAGAAGAGACTTGTTTATTTGGTGGATGTAAAAAATCTCCTCCAAAAAATTGTGATGATAAGGATAAATGTACAAATGATAAATGTGATAAAGAAACTGGAGAATGTTCAAATGAAAAAATAGATTGTAGTGATGGAAAACCTTGTACCGTAGATAGTTGCGATTCTGGAACTGGAAAGTGTGAAAATAAACCTTTAGGAATTGATGAGGCTTGTCCTAGTAAGGAATGTTTGGGAATACAAACTTGTGTTGATATTAGCTCTTGTGGATATCTAAATAAAACAGGTTATGGAGAGTGCTCTTGTATTCCTGATAATTTTTGTCCAACATCTTTAGACCCTTCTGTATGTACTGTATGTGATGGTTGTGGAGGTCTTCTTTCTTGTGGTTGTGAAGATGAAAAAGAAGTTTGTTTTGGCGAAGATAAAAAAGGAATTAAAGGATATTGTTGTGCTGGAGATAGTGAGGGTTCTGGTGGAAATAGCTGTGAAGAGAGAACAGAGCCTTTGCCTAAAGACGAAGGAGATTGTGGAGATTGCAAAACGTGTATGTATTGCTCTGATGATTCTAAACTAACTCCTATTCAACCAACATCTTCTTTTCTTGCAGGAACTTTGATTTCTATAGATATAGGGCAAATAAATATTGAAAACTTAAAAAAAGGTGATAAAGTTATAAGCTATGATTTTGAAAAAAAGAAAAAAGTTATTAGTTCTATCGAGGAAACTTATTCTCGGATTGCAGATGATTATTATTTAATTAATAATAAAATAAAAGTTACAAGAGAACATCCTTTTTATGTAAAAAATAAAGATAATGAGAGGGATTGGGTTAATATTGAAGATTTGAAGGTTGGAGATTTAATGTTTGATGGATTATTAGGAGTTAAAATTAATAATATTGAGTTTTTTAATGAATCTTCTCAGGTATATAATTTTCAGGTAAAAGATTATAATAATTATTTTGCAGAAAATGTTCTGGTTCATAATGCTAATGATTTTTCTAAAGGCGTGCATGTATTAAAATTTTATGCAGATTGGTGTGCGCCTTGCAGGGCCATGATACCTACTTTTAAGAGGTTAAAAGAAAATTATGGAACTAAAGCAAGTTTTCCTAAGATAAATACAGACCATGAGATAGCATTAACCAAGAAATATAAGGTTAAAGGTATGCCTGCTTTTGTATTTGTTAAAGATGGTAAAGAAGTTGATAGAATTGATGGAGCAACTAGCTATGAAAAATTAGAAGAAAAATTAAAAGCTATTTTGCTAACACCATTTAAAATTGAAGTTTTTCAAGAGGAATGTGGAGAAAAAACTACTAAAAAGGTTAGTAATCCAATTATTGTTGTTAATGAAGGATCTGTTACCGAAGGATCTGTTAATGAAGGAGAATGGTTAAAAGCTCTGCCTGGGACTTATGATTTAAAAGTTACAGCAGAAGGTTATAAAGATTTTTCAGGTAAATTTGAAGTTGTAATGGACGAATCTCCAGGTTTTTCAGTGCATTTAAAAGAAACAGGAGCAAAAATACAGGTATTTGAAAAAAAATGTGATGATAATGGGGAATATAAAAAACTTAGTGAGGCTAAAATTTATCTTAAATCAGGGGATGAATGGATATTATTTTCTCAAGGAACTTTTCTAGCTGGTTCAATAGGGACTTATGATATAAAAATAGAAGCAGAGGGTTATATAACAAAAGAAACTGAATTTATATTAAAAGAAGGATGTAATGATTTAAAATATTATTTAGATGCAGAGGGGGAAACAGGAGAACCAGAAACATGTGAAGAGTCTGGTGATGATGATGATACAGGAGGAGATGACGATGATGATACAGGAGGAGATGACGATGAAGGTGGTGATGATGATACGGGAGGAGATGACGATAGTGGAGGTGAAATATCTTGTAAAAAACCTCCTCTGGAATCGATCTTACCAACCTTAGATGATTTGTTTTCTGTGAATGCAGTACCACAATGCAAACCTGATCCTGATAAAAAAGAAACCTCTTGTAATAATGAACCATCTGGAACTGGAGAATCTTCTGGAAGTGAGGGGTCTTCTTGTTGTGAAGATGGAGAATGCAAATCAAAATCTGAGCTTCAATCAAATATAGAATATCCAAAGTGTAGAGAAAATGAGGAGTGTGGTGATTGTGGATATTGTACTGCAGGAGAAACATTACCGGTTTATACTGAGACATTTTCAGACAGATTTATTAACTTTCCAGGAATAATAATTTTTAGGAATGTTCCTAAAACAAAAGATTCAACAGATGAAAATCCTGAATCAATACCTGTTTCAGGGTCGTTTAATATAGAGAATACTGGGAGATCTAGGGTTTATTATGCAATTTATAAGCTTAAAGCAGATTCTAAGGACCTGAAAATTACGGTTGAAAATAATGGAAAGCCACAGATACATATGGAGGGGGTAATTGAACCTGGAAAATCAAAAAAGATCGACTTTCAAGCAGTGGGAAAAGGAAAAGGAGAATTAAAAGCAAAGATAACGATTCAATATTTTATTGAGAAATTTAATTCTCTTGATTCTCATGGGGGTTGGTCACAAAAAAGACTTCAGATAATTGATGTTATTTTAAATATTCAAGAACCATGTTCTGGAATTTGTAAACCTCTTTTTGAAAAACTATATACTAGTTGTAGGATTTCTGAAAATCCATCTGAAATTGGTTGTTGTGATGAAAATGGAATATGTAAACAAAGAACGACACCACCTATTCCAACTAAAGAATCTTGTGATGATAGGGTTAAGGAGATTTGTGGAAGTCTTAGTGATTGTAATGAACATTATAGTGGGGGTAGTGGAGATTTACGTTCTGCTAATTTTATTGTGCGAACTCATGATTCTCGTAATGCACAATTAGCCTCATGTGCTTTAGAGTATCATACATGTAAAAATGCAGTAGAATGGACAGGAAATAGACTTCCTGATTTGGATGTACCTTGTAAAGTTACAATTAATATGGGACCTAATTTAGGTGCAGGAGGAGCTACAACTTTTGTTTTTGATAACGGAAAACCTATTGGTTATCATATGACTATCCAAGGAAGTTTAAGAGGGGTTTTAGGTTCTGTTATTCCTCATGAAACAATGCATATGGTTAATGCAGAACATTTTCATGAGCCTGTTCCAAGAGCGTTTGATGAAGGGGCGGCTTCTTCAACAGAATCTAAAAAGGAAAAGTGTAAGCATTATAGAATGCTTTTACGTTTTATAGAATCAGATAGAATTTTTGAATTTGATGAATTGTTTATTATGATGGAATATCCTAATGCTGTTATGATTATGCCTCTTTATGCTCAAGGTTTAAGTGTAACAGAAGCTTTACTTGAATTAGGTAACAAAATTGAAGGTGATTCATGCAAATCAAAACAAAGATTAAAAAATTTTATCAAGAGTGTTCAAAACAAAAGAGGGTTTAGAAGTAATGCTGCATGGGAATCTATGCTCAAAGAATATTATGGTATAGAAAGTCTTAAAGATTTTGAAACTATGTGGGAAGGGATAGTAAAGCAGCAAGTTTATTTATATTGTACTTGTGGTAATTAAATATAATGCCAATAAATTATCAACAATACTTTAATAAATAAAAGAATAGTATTAAATAAAGATGAAAAAAAGAAAAAAAGAAAAAGTATTTATGGGTGTATTAATTATTATAGTGATGTTATTGATAATAGGCATTATTTCTTATGCTGATTTTAAAATAAAAGATGATTTAAAAGATTCAGGTACTGATGCAAATTCGTTGATATCGTCAGATTTACTAGATGATTATGAAGAATATCAGCAAAAACAAGAGCCTTCTTTATTTGATGTTGATGAGCTAAAAGAACCTATAATAAAAAAAGATTTAATAGGCACATGGTATGCAGTTTTAGAAGAATCTCTTTCTGGTAAATATAAAAATGTTGATTCTGTTATAACTTTTAATGATGATGGAACTTATAGTTCAACAGTTTTTGGTATGTTTGAAACTGGAACTTATGAAATAGAAAACAATAAAAAAGTTTTATTTGATAATAATAATAATGAAATATCCGGAGAGGTTAGGAAAGGTTCTTTAGTTATATTTTTGCCAGTAGTTCCAATGGCAGTGGCTTTTGAAAAAGAATAAATAATTACAGAACTTTGATACTTAATATCTTTACATCATTAACAGGCCAATCAGACATGCCTTGTTTAACTGTTGTTTTTGAATTTTCAATTTTATAAACAACATCTAATCCTTTTGTTACTTTTCCAAATACTGCATAGCCATCATCTCGAACTCCTTTGTTTAATGGAATGTTATTTGCAGTGTTTATAAAAAATTGGTTTGTTGCACTATTAGGATCTGCAGTTCTTGCCATTGCAATAGTTCCTATTTCATTTTTTAATCCATTATCAGATTCAAGTTTTATTTGAGCGTTAGTTGGTTTTTTGCTACCATCTTCTGTAAATCCTCCACCTTGAATCATAAATCCTTTTATTACTCTATGAAATACTGTGTTATCATAATTTCCTTCATTAACATAAACTAAGAAATTTTCAACAGTTATTGGGGCTTTGTCTGGATATAACTCTAAGGTTATTTCTCCCATGGATGTTTTAATTAAAACATTATTTGTTTGATCGGAGGTTGATTGGCCTAAGCTTGATTGATCTGAATTTGTTTGATCTAAGCTTGTTTGATCTGAATTTGTTTGGTCCATGTTATTTTTGTTCATAATAAATAAAGCTATTACAATAATTAAAACTATTGCAATTACTATTAAAACCTTTTTATTTTTTATTATTAGTTTATTCATTAATAAATTAGTGTTTAATGGTTTATAAAAG
Source organism: Candidatus Woesearchaeota archaeon (assembly GCA_964548105.1). GTDB lineage: Archaea > Nanobdellota > Nanobdellia > Pacearchaeales > GW2011-AR1 > ARS1285. Next base: position 6,351 of record CAZJPU010000049.1, read on the forward strand.
TTATTGACAAAAACTTTAAAAAGGATGTTTTATTCCAAAAAATATGAAAGTTGAAAAAGATAATAAAGTAACTATTGAATATGAAGGTAAACTAGAAAATGGTGAGGTTTTTGATACTTCAAAAGGCAAAGATCCCTTACAATTTATAGCTGGTTCTGGAATGGTTATTAAAGGTTTTGATGAAGCAATTCTTGGAATGAGTGAGGATCAAGAAAAAGAATTTACTCTTGAATCAGAAGAAGCATATGGTTCTTATAATGATAAATTAATAAAAGAAGTACCAAGAGATTTTATTCCAAAAGATAAACCTGTAGAAAAAGGTATGATGATTGCGCTTGGAACTCCTGATGGAAAACAATTTCCTGCAAGGATTGTAGAAGTAGATAATGCTTTTATAAAAGTTGATTTAAATCATCCTCTTGCAGGTAAAAAACTTACTTTTAAAATAAAAGTTGTTAAAGTTGAAGAAAACACATGCAAGGGTGATAGTGATAAAGAGTGTTGTGGTGGTCATGATGATCATTGTAGTTGTGAAGCTGAAAAAGAAGAAAGTTGTGGTTGTGAAGCTGTAAAAGAAGAAACAAAGAAAAAAGATGATTCTGTAGAAGATTTGGTGTAATTAATCAATATACTCAATATTGGAAAGTTATTTAAACTGTTATTTATAATTAAGAAAGACTAAAAATGAAAACAAGTAGATTACCTGTTCAAAATGTATTGCATCTTTCAAGACCTAGAGACATAGATATTCATGAATATGGTGCTGAAGGGTTTGGACTTAAAGTAGATTATTCTGTTTTTAGAGGTTATATTAATGGATTAAAAAGACTTGCAGGAATTCAATCTATGTTTTTTCCTGTTACTTCTTGTTCAAAAGTTCGAGAACAGTTGAAGAAAACTGAAATTGGTTCTTATCAAGCTTTGGTTTTAGAAGGATTATATCATGATAATTCCGAGGGGGGTTTTAGTGAAGATGTTTGTGAAGGTTCTTTAACTTTAATCTCTTTTGCTAGAAATTTAGATATTCCTTCATTGGTTATTACTCAAAATCCTAATTGGGTAACAGAAGCAGAAGATGTTGGAGCAAGAAAAGTTATTGTAACTAATCCTGGAGAACAAAGACCTCATTCTCAAACTTTTGTAAGAGCTTTAGAAGAAGTGCTTTTAGAAAATGGTGAAAATTTATTTCTTTAAAAAATTCCTAATAATATCAAAACTCCAAGAATAATTAATCCAATTGTTGTTACTTCTTTTTTCCAAGGGATTTTTGTTATTTTCTTAGAAAAATAAATAATTGCAATTAATTGGGTTATTGTTGCTAGGTAAATTCCTAAAATGACAAATACGGGAATTGTTCCTGTTTTTAAAAATAAAGAAGAATAAGCAATAGTGTCATCAATTACTGTTGCTATAGCAGTAATAAAACCAATTCCAACAAGTTTTAAAAATCTTTTCAAAGATATTTTTTTAATCTTTTTTATAATCCCTGGTTGTTTTTCTGTTTCTTGAAGTGCTTTTGTAGGGGTTCTTTTTGTTTTTAGATTTTCTTCAATTTTTTGTTTTGGTTTATGGACTAAAAGATCAAAATAAATAGTGATTGCGAGTAAGAAAATAAGTGTTGCTGAAATATATTTATAAAATGGAAGAAGTGTTAAAATTTCTGCAAATAAAAAAGAAATTATAATTGCTATAGTTATTGCAAGGAAGATTCCTAATGCAAATGCAATTCTTCCAATCTTTGTTTTAGTAAGATTTGCAACTATTGGAATATGAACCATCGAGTCATCTAAACCTGTAATTAATTTTACAAAATAACCTGAGATAATATGTTTTATCACCATTTTTTACATTATTTGTAAGGGAAAAAGGGTATTAAAGGTTTTGGAGTTAAGGATAAAATCTTTAATGAGGCATATTTATTTTTCTTTTTTAGGTTGAATATCAGGGAAAAATTATCTTTCATAAATATTTTTTCTGTGCCCTACTTTTATCACATGCAAAATTTTAATCTCATTTTCAACATCTGCTATAACTCTATAATCTCCAATTCTTAATTTAAAACCCTTAATTTCTATTAAAGGTTCAAGATA
>CAZJPU010000050.1:0-3963 GCA_964548105.1 Candidatus Woesearchaeota archaeon
ATGAGGATTTAAAAGTCCCTGATCACTAACACAAACAGTTACTTTATGGATGGTGCTGTTTTCACCAGCAGACAAATAACTTTGATTTGCTGTAAAATTCATAATTCCCTCTGAACTTATATTAAATAAAGATTGATTTGAAAAACTAATATTAAAACTAAGGTTTCCCAAAGTCTCTTCTCCATCTTCTTCATCATTAACATCAATTTGGTGATAAAAACTATTATTCTCTCCTATTGTCCAAATAGTCTGAACCCCTATAGGATTTACTTCAGGTGCATGATTCACCTCTATAACAGTTATATTAATATATGCATGATCTACTGCATTTTCTAAGTCTGTTACTGAAATAGCTTCTTCATAAGTCTCCCAACCAGCATGCACTCCTCCTGCATCACTTTTTGTTAAAATTCCAGAATAAATATTCAGTTGTTTTGTTGTTAAATTAGGGTGTGGTAAAAGATTACGAATATAAAAAGGACTTAGAGGATAAGTAGGAATTATACTAAGAGTAAGTGGATCTTCATCAACATCAATTGCATAAAAAGTATGAAAAAATAAAGAACCCTCACATTCAAAAAACTCGCCAGATAAATTTTGGATTATTGGATTAGAGTTTGGTACAAAAACAAAAAATTCAATACTATTATTAAATGAATTTTCCCCACTATCATTAGCATAAACAATTAACTTATTTGACCATCTCACTGCATGGATTGTAGTATTTGGATTAAAAATCACACTATCATTAATTGTTTCATCGTTCTTCATGTCTATAAGTGTATACAACCATACACTAACATTTCTATTAAGTGAAACATTTAAATCTAACAGGTAATCCTCCCCTAGACTAAAGTTATAAGAAATATTCTGCGGACTATCAATTCTTATAGTAAAAATAATATCTATAAACAAAGCTCCGATAGATTTAACAACAACAAGAGGATTTATAAAAAAATCACCTAAACTTACAAATCCTGTAAAAAAGATTTTGTTAATCGCAAAAAAACCAAAAACCAAAATTAATAAAATTGCTAAAACAAATATTATCTTTCTCAGATCATTTTTCTGGGTTTTCTCTTTTTTAGATTTTCCAGACTTTAAAAACACCTTTTTTAAACTTAATTTCATAAAAAAGATAACCAAGATACTCTTAAATACTTTTTCATATAATTAGTATCTCAGAAAAACTCCAGTAAATACTCTTGATTTTAGATAAATTTAATATCTTCAGAAAGTAGGATCAGTATAAAGAACTAATTATCTATTAATGTCGAGAACCTACCACCAAGATAGCAGGAGTATCAGGTTCTTGATAACCTTCAAAAATAAAGCACACCCCTTTCAAAAAAGGAAAATGCTTTTGTAAAGGGTTTTTGATGTCTTAAAAAAATTTCCTTTGTATCACAATTATAACCTTACTATTGTATTCTCTATATTCAGTTCCTCTAGGTATTGAAATTGTAAAAATAATCTCCTTATTTTCTTCTTTTTCTAGTATAAAATTATTTTCAGAGATTATTAAAGATTCTTTCATCTCCCCTTTTGTATAAATTTTTACCCGAACATCTTGCCCATGAGTATTTGTTATATTTATTTTTTTAGTAGAAGACCCTCCAGGAATTACTCCTCCAAATACTAATGCAGTACCATTAATAGAAAGACCAGTCCTATTCATTACAATAACATTTACATCAAGTTCTTGTTTTTCTAAGACTAATAAATAATTTAAAAGATTATTAAATAAAAAAATACCAAGAACAAATATAATTAATAATAACACAACCACAATTATTACCCTTATTTTATTTTTTTTCATTTTCCTTTAACACCTCTTTCTTTAAGAAGTTCCCTTAAACTCCTCTGCAAAATAAATGAAGTTATAACAATAGTCATTACTATAAGAAATATTATTCCTAAAGCAATCAAAACAACCATCAAAATTGTATTAGTTCCTAAATTATATAAAAAACTATCTGGAATTTCAGTTCTTATATCAACAACTTTACCATTAATTCCCCCATCATAAAATACAGTAATATTTGCTTTATAATTTCCTGATTTTAATTTATCAGTATTTAAAAATCCTGACAATTCTGCTTTTTCCCATTTTTTTAATTCAATAGTCGGAGTTTTAAAAGAATCTAATTCTTCACCAAAATCACTAACACTAACTTCTGCATATACATCTTTTAAATCATTATTCCATTTACTTTCTATTTGAATAATAAACGGGCTTATCTTGCTTTCATTAAATTCAGAAGTCCAATTAGTTATCTCTACAAGTTTAGTTCCCACCCTAAAAGTTCTATATTCAAATAATGTTTTCTCTTCATAATTCACAATTGCAGTAACATTATAAAAACCAGGTTTATAATAATTTCCTTCAGTCTTTTTTGTAAATCCCTTAGATTCACTAGGGGATATAGATTCTGTTCCTAAATCAAAATTATCAATAATCTTTCCATCAGAAGATACTTCTACACGAGTTTGTGCAACAAGAGTTTCTGTACCATAGTTTATAACACCAACACCAAATTCAACAGGGTCTCCTTCATTAACAGTTTCTACATTAAAAGAACTTATCTCAGCATATTTCCCAGGATAAGGTACTCTTATAGATATTAAAGCTCCAACCTCTAATTTGACCCCTACTCCACTAATCCCAGGAATTTTTTGCCGTACTCTTATATATAATTTTCGTCTGCCTGGCTCATCAAAACTTTCTGGAAAATTAATAAATGCTATAAATTTTCCACCCATTGTTTCATTTTTATCAAATGTAACATACTCTGCAAAATCTCCTTCTGAATAAATTTCAAACCCCTCAGTCCAATCACTTAATATTAAATATTCCACAGAAAAATCAGAGTTAGGCTCAAAATCATTTTTAATAATTGCAGGAGATAATCCTATATGGGCCTCAACACCTGAACAATTAAAAATCATAAATATTAATAAAAAAAATAAAATCACTCCTCTTTTAATTAGATTATCCATAGTATTTCATAAACAAATTTATTTTTATAGTTTTCTATAACTCAATTATTCAACAACATCTCCAGTAACAGTTATAAATTCAGATAATCTTCCAAGATTATTTACATCAAAAGGAATTGTTAAAAGAACATCTAAATAAATCTCATCATTGTCTCTTAAAAAACCAAATTGACTACAATACTCAGTTCCTTGTCCAGTTTGATTAACATCCATCCATTGATCTAATTGTGCTCCTCCTGAACAACTATTATTCTCTTTATTAGAGAGATTTAACATAAACTGTTCATTTGAACTTGAAGAACTATTAAAAAGATCATGAGCATTTTTATTAGTTTTTATCCATATAGAACAATTCATTGTTCCAATATTTTGAACAACTATTCCTTTTACACCAATTCCAGACCAATTTCCTCTTTGAACAATCCCATTATTATCTCCATTTGTCCATATACTAGAATTTAATACCCCCTCATCCATTGAACCAGGCCCCCAATCTATACTATCTCTTGACAAATTTATAGCCATAGCAGTGTTAATAGTAATATTTGTATATCCTAATGCATGTCCTGTTAATTTTTTAAATTCAGAAAATTTTATAAAAACAATAAAAATATTTAACAATGCTAAAATAATTATTATAATTAAAAAAATTAAAACTATATTTTTAAAACTCTTTTTTTTCTCTTTTATCATTTTAAAAATTAATACATTTGTGTTTATAAAATTTAGTGCTTAAAGAAACTGTTTAAAGATAAACCTCTTTTCGATTAAACCTCTTAATTTTTTCATCTCTAGTTAACCCTAATAGATAATTATTAAAAAAGAGTACTTGAAAAGTTATCAAAAATTATGATATTGCTGCATCACCAGTAACAATTATTGTATCTCCGAGTATAAGTCCAGTCATATTTGGTGAATTTTCAGGAACAAGTAATTTTATATCTATAAACATTTCATCAGCCA
>CAZJPU010000050.1:4063-8268 GCA_964548105.1 Candidatus Woesearchaeota archaeon
TTTGGTGAATTTTCAGGAACAAGTAATTTTATATCTATAAACATTTCATCAGCCAGTATATTTTGATATTCAAGTTTCTCACAAAAGGTTACTTGTGAATTATTTACATCTGCCCAATTATCTTGGGCACTTGTTGTTGTTTCACTCCAATCTCCACACGCTCCAACCTCTCTATTTGAAATCTTCCATTGGTATAAGGGATTAGTACCTCCTATAAACCCATCTGCATCCATTCCTGTTTGTAATTTAACAGAACAATTAACATTTCCAACATTTTCAATTACAATTCCACTTAATTTTCCATCATTATTTGGAACTCCACTCCAGTTTCCACCCACTACTGTAAAATTATCATCTCCATTTGTCCACATTGTTACGTTATCACTTCCAGCATCTATTACCCCAGCACCAAAATTAATTGTATCCCTTGAAACATTTAATGATATAGCAGTATTAATAGTGATATTCACAAATCCATAATCTACAGAATATCCTGTTATTTTCTCTTTAAGATTAGAAACCTTAATTAAAGTAACAGAAAGATTAATTAATGCTATTAAAACAACGACAACTGCAAGAACTGCAACAAGATTATTAAAATTATTTTCTTTCATTTTTATTCTCCAGGCCTTGGATTTATAATTAGACCAACCTGACCTCTATCATTATCTGAAACTATCTCTCCATAGTGAGTTTCAACTCTTGGAGGTTCTGGAACCATTGATGTATTTATTGTTGAAATAGTAACTGCTATAGAAACAACTGATAATAGTATTGCTAATGTAATTAAAATAATAACTGTTTTTTCTGACACCATTTTTTATAATCAATCCAAACAATCTTTATTTATAAATGTTCCTTTTTTTTTGGTCTTTGAGATTTACTACCTTTCTCTGATGAATTTATAATTTTACAGTTAATAAAATCACATACTATCTCCGGTTATGGTTATTGCATCTCCAAGTACAAGCCCAGTAGCATTTGGTGAATCTTCAGGAATTCTTAATTTTAGATCCATAAACATTTCATCAGGATTTTGAAATCCAAAGTTATTGCAAATTGTTGCTATTGTAGTATTTACATCTGCCCACTGATTCTGCATACTTGTTTCATTCCACTCTATACATGCCCCAGCCTCTCTATTTGAAATATTCCATTGGTATAAGGGATTAGTGCCTCCTATAAACCCATCTGCATCCATTCCTGTTTGTAATTTAACAGAACAATTAACATTTCCAACATTTTCAATTACAATTCCACTTAATTTTCCATCATTATTTGGAACTCCACTCCAGTTTCCACCCACTACTGTAAAATTATCATCTCCATTTGTCCACATTGTTACGTTATCACTTCCAGCATCTATTACCCCAGCACCAAAATTAATTGTATCCCTTGAAACATTTAATGATATAGCAGTATTAATAGTGATATTCACAAATCCATAATCTACAGAATATCCTGTTATTTTCTCTTTAAGATTAGAAACCTTAATTAAAGTAACAGAAAGATTAATTAATGCTATTAAAACAACGACAACTGCAAGAACTGCAACAAGATTATTAAAATTATTTTCTTTCATTTTTATTCTCCAGGCCTTGGATTTATAATTAGACCAACCTGACCTCTATCATTATCTGAAACTATCTCTCCATAGTGAGTTTCAACTCTTGGAGGTTCTGGAACCATTGATGTATTTATTGTTGAAATAGTAACTGCTACAGAAACAACTGATAATAATATTGCTATTGTAATTAAAAGAATAACTGTTTTTTCTGACACCATTTTTTATAATCCCTTTAAATCCCCATTATTTATAAATATTTGGTCCTTTTGGGAAATCCCTTAATTTTACTACCTTTCTCTGATGAATTTATAATTTTACCATTAATAAAATCAAAAAATACCTGAAGATACTGTTAGAAGAATAATCAAACAATTGGAATATAGCCTTCAATCAAATATTAAATCTAAAGAAAGTGGGAGTTCTGAAAAAAGAGATTCACAATTTCGTTATATTAATAAATTAGTAAAAATCTGCTTAAATGAAAATATTCCTGTAATTTCAATTGATACAAAAAAGAAAGAGTTCGTCGGTAATTTCAAAAATTCTAGAAAAGTGTGGACTAAAAAAGGACAGGCAAAGCATGTTAATGCCTATGATTTTCCAAGTTTTTCGAAAGGGAAATTAGTTCCTTATGAAACATATGATATAAATCTTAACAAAAGATTTGTAAATATTAGAATTAGTAGCGATACTGCGAAATTTGCTGTAGAAAGTATCAGGCAATGGTGGAAACAATTAGGAAAGAAACATTATCCAAAAGCAAAGGAATTGTTAATAACTACAGATTCTGGAGGAAGTAACAGATATAAAAATAAAGGATTGAAATATTTTCTTAACAAATTTGGTAAAGAGATGGGACTAAAAATAACAGTTCTTCATTTTCCTCCAGCAACAAGCAAATGGAATAAAATAGAACATCGTATGTTTTCGTTTATAAGTCTGAATTGGAAAGGGGAGCCCCTTACAGATTATGAGGTTGTGATAAATTTTATAAAGAATACAACTACCAAAAAAGGATTGAAAATTTATGCAAGACTTGATAAAAAAGAATATGAAAAAGGGAAGAAATTTTCAAATGAAGAAATGGATAAAATTAATATAAAGTATCATCATTCTTATCCTGAATGGAATTATACAATTAATCCAAAATAGTCAATTTATTTTTAGGCAAGCCCTAAGTAGATCATAAGGTTATTTTTTCTTTTTATTTCTCAGCCACCAAACAAGCCAAACTAAATTAATTAAAACCAAAAACCCAATTATGATATATAAAAATTTCATAACACTGGTTCTTTTATCAGTTTCTGATGCAATTACAAAACCTACTCCTGTAAAAACCATTGAATCGTCTACAACCTGAATCTTAAGTTTTTTAGCTATAAAATTCTCACCATAATATACTTTTAAATCAGAACCATACTCTCCTTTGTCAAGTTTTTCAGTATCCCAGTAAACAATCATTTCTTTATTAGAATTAGGAAGGATTTCATAAGATTCTGATTTCAAATCTTCAATTTTTTGTAATTCAGAATCATACACTTTTAAATTAGCAAATGATTTTTTAACACCCTCTAACAATCTACTTTGAACAAGAATTTTTATTCTTGCAACATCTCCTAATTTGAAATTGTTTACACTTACTCCTAAAACCTCTAAACTCTCATCACCAACATTAAACTTTTTCTCAGTCTCCTTTATATCTCCATCATAATTCACACTGGCAACAGCTTTATATTCTCCAGAAAAAACATCAGGATCCCACACTGCAGATAATTCTTTTTTATCATTCATTTCAAGAGATAGTTCATTTGTATCTAAACTTGCAACTTTTTCATCTCCTTTATAAATATTAATAATCCCTTTAACAGAATTAATTTTTTCTTCTCCTCTGCTAATTAAAGGAATATAAAAATTTATTAAATTACTCTCTTCCTTACTAACAATATCTAAACTAACCTCTATATATTTTCCAGGATATGGCACATAAACATAAACCTGAGTTACAACACTAACTGTTGCTTTAACAATTAATTCAACATCTTCAACACCTTCTGGAAGTTCTACTACAATAATATATGCTTTATGCAATCCAGGAGACAAACTAGCAGGAAGATTTAGTTTATACCTAAATTCTTTAGAGCTTTCACTAGAATTAAAATTAACTACTTCATTAGTCAAGGCTATATATTCTGCTAATTCGCCTTCAATAGTAAAGGCAACATCCATATCTTTATTTTCTGTATTAGATACTGAAAACAAAACTTCTTTTTCAAGATTTGGTGAAAAATCTATACTGGTTCTACCAGGACTTATTCCAATTGCACTTATATTTGGAATTAAATTAATAAAACTAAAAACAATCATTAAAGTTATAATCATTTTTATTCTCATTTCAATCCCTCTTTTTACATTTTTATTTGCCATATTGCTCACCCCTATAAACTGTTTTGTTTTCTGCTTCAATAGGATATTCTACTTCAACATCTAAAATAACAAGACCACTTATCCCCCTATTAGATTTTTTACTAACATTTGCAGTTTTAGCAACATCATATAGAGATGTTCCATAAAATTTACCACCCCGTTCAGTATAAACAAAATCTATGCCTTTAATATTGAAACCCTTTCCACTTCGGTC
>CAZJPU010000051.1:0-8250 GCA_964548105.1 Candidatus Woesearchaeota archaeon
TCTAAAACCTTAGGATTTCCTCATACTTTAACCCTCTTTTTTGGATTTTCTCTCTTATTTTACCTAAAACCCTGGGATTTTCCCATATTAACTCTCCTTTTAATTAAATTCAAAAGATTTCCTATGATCTAACTCTCTCTTTATCTCTCTTTTTCATCCCTATATCTCTGTTTTTACTCAAATTTCAAAGGTTTTTCTATATCCTAACTCTCACTTTTCCACTTTTTGGCATTTGAAAGCTCTTGAAACCCTCTGAAAACCCCAAAACCACTGCTTTTTCACTTATTTTTGGCCTTTTTTACACTATTAACCCTCACTTTTCCGGGTTTTGACCTTTTTCTTCTTAAGTAGCACTTCTTTTACCTTTTCTGGAATATATAGCCTTTTCTTGTTATTCTCCCCAATTATCTCTTCTATCAAACCTTCACTTTTCTGCTTTATGCTATTAACTTGACCCCTTACAGTAGCCTTAGTTTTTCCAAGCATTGATGCTAGATCTTCATAACTTAATTTCATATCAGAATTCAATAAAACAAATACAATTGCTCTTTCAGTTGTTGATAAATTATTCAAAAATGATGTTTGAACACCTGTTTGAACACTGTTTAAAACACCTTCAACAGGTGTTTGTTTATTAAACACTGTTTGCTTCTGTTTAACAACCGACCCTTCTGCAACCAGAGAAAGCATATTTTTTATATTTTGGAGCTCCTCTTTCACCGTCGATAATTCGTCCTGCAAGTAAAAAATATCCTCTTTTAGCTTAGAATCTGCGGTGTTTAAATGTTTGACCCATTCGCCTAAGTTGTTTACATCTTGTTTAGCACTGTTGAAGCCTGTTTGAACAGCCTGTTTAAGCTGCTCAACTTCCATTTTTTCCGCTTTTTTATTAAAAAATCCAAACATAATTTAACTGAGAAAAAAACACTATATAAATGTTTCCTTAAAACCCTGTTTAAGAGGGGTTTAAACAGCGTTTTATCGTCGATAAAATCAAATCATCACCACATTCAAAAAAACAAAAAATTTGAGTGATCTTTTATAAAAATCTTAAAAAAAACAAAAAAAAGAGTTGTTTAAACAGGTTCAAACACTCAAAAAACCCTTTAAAAAAATAAAAAAATACCCTTTTAAACACTAAAAGCATAGAATTAAGCAAAAACCGCTTAAGAGATTTTACAAGTAATTAATAGAAAAAATACTTAAAAATTAAGCAAAAACCGCTTAAAAAACACCCTTAAAGCGTTTTTGCTTAAGAATCCAATAAAACAACCAAAAAACACCTCAGTTCCTCCCACATCCTTTCATCACAACAAACCTTTTAAAACCTATATTTTTCTTAATAAAAATGGCACCAGTTTCCCTAACAAAAATATGCAGCCCTCCCTGCCAGTATTTCGAAAGACTTGGTTTTAAGTGCACTCGCGAAACTTTTTTTGGGCCCCCCCAAAAAAACGGAAAACTACCAGAACCTGTTCAAGTTCATGAGTCTTACCCAATCTCTGAAAATGATTATCAAGCGATTTTAGAGGAAGTATTAGGGCCTGAAGACTCTCAAAAAATAATAGATAATATAACTCAGGATAAACCTCTTACTGAATTTTTTGCTCAGATAAGAGAAGATCCAACTCATTTGAAAAATTATATTCCTAGAAACAAAAGAAGAAAGGTAATAAGGAGGATTAAAACTGAAGAACAGTCTTATGGAGTTTTTCCCGTGATTGGGTTTCCATGCCCCTACGAAGCCTCTGCACAATACCATAAAAAAACTCTTGGAGACCACTTAAAAGGTTTAGCTAAAAAAATAAACCCCTACTAAGGACAAAACAACTAAAACTTTTAGTTAACGCTTAAAACTTCCTGCATACATAAAGTAGTGACTAAAATCAACAAAAACACAATAAAATTAGTAATTAGGTACTACAAATCCAATTACAATGTACCTCAGAAATACTATTAATTCACAATAATAGTTATAAGGCGTAATAAACTCTAAAAATATAATATGGGAACTCCAGACATTATTTCAAGAGCCCTTAAAGGCAAAACACTTTATCATCCTTCTAATCCAGATACTCGTTACCAATTTGAAGGATTTGCAGAAAATAGGAGCGATATTGTATTAAAAACCCTGGGAGTTCCAGAAAAACACAGTGTAACCGATTATTCCCTAAGATATTTTTCAGAATTAGAAGTATTAGGGCCTAAACGACCAGGTGCAGATGATTTTGGAGAACAAATTGATTTTTCAAGGGTTGGGGGATGTTTTTTAGAAGGAGAAGTATTAGAACCAACTCCTCAAACAGACAAATTAGATGATAGGGCCTTTGGTCCAGATCCTGTTATCTTAGATCCTGAGGATGTTTTTAAACCTGACGACAAATTATAATAAACCCCTCCAAAACCCCTAAGGCAAACCATAACAATCTTTAAATATTTCATTTATTCTTATATTCTATGAAAACCCGAAGATGCAATTCATCTTGTGATAGTTATAGAGATTCAAAAAAGTGTAGTTATTTGGGTGGAAACATTCCAGTTAGATATAATGGTAAATGTAAGCATGGTTTACAAGATGCTATTCCTCGTTCTTTAGAAGTTTCAGCAACAACCCCTTCTGCAGAATCTCCTGCTCAAAGACACGAAAGACTTGGGGAAATGACTGATGGAGTCATAGGATGCAATTGCGCAGGTCAAAGTGATAAGCTACCTGATTTTGGAGGCATGCGCGGAGAACTTTAAATTTTTTTCACAAAAATAATTAACCACTACAGATTTTTAAATTCATCTAATTTAACCACTACAATTGCACTAAAAAACCTGTGATATTTTCTACTTATTTCACAAAAAAACCCTCTTAAACCCTCTTAAAACGCTTTTTTCTCCAATAACCCATTTTATGTGTCAGAAGTTCGCACAAGGTACAATATCAGAACCTTTGAGAAATGGGGGAATTTTAGGGTTTTTTATCAAAGAATGACCAAATAACATAAACCAAAATTCCTGGAAAAATTACAAATAAAAACCATTCAAATATGACTTCAATTATTGGAGTACATAATTTGCAACTACATTTTTCAAAAGGTGCCAGATGTTCATAATTTGAGCATTCAACCCCAATTTCACAAACTTCACAAACTGGCAAATTAATAAATTGAGCATATAAATAAATTAAGATTATAACCAACAAACTAACAACAACTTTCCATTTTGTTAATTTAAAATTCACCATCTTAAAAAAACAAACTCTCACTTCTTAATAAACATTACGATATCAAAAAACAAAGAAATTTCCTTGCCAAAATGCAGGAAATACCTCTGCTAAAACTTCCTGTCAACGCTTAAAACTTTCTGCATAATATTGTAGTGGTTAAAACTTATAAAAAATTGAGAAATTAGTAATTTAGGGACTACAAAATAAAAATAAATTTATTTGTAACTCTCCCAATTAAAAAAACAAAAGCCCCAATAATTAATAAATATTACGATATCAGAACTTTAGAGAAATTAGTATTTTAGGGTTTTTTCTGAAACAAACTCAAGGTAACATAAGCTCCAATAAATGGAACAAAAAAAAGAAAAAAACCATTAGGCCCCCAGATCATTATTAATGGAATTACTCCAATTATTATTGAAATTATTGTTTTTGATAAAGTAGGTCTAAAATTCACCATCTTAAAAAATAGAAGCCTTAAAGATATATAAACATTACGATATCAAAAACAGAGAAATTTCCTTGCCCAAGGCAGGAAATAAGTATGCTAAAACTTCCTACATAATATTGTAGTGGTTAAAACTGATAAAAATTTGAGAAATTGGAATTTTAGGGACTACAATTAAGATAAGACTAAAAATTTAGAATTATTAACTCTCACTTCTACAAATAAAAAATGAATAAAAAATCAAAAAACGAAAAGTCTAAATACTGTAGGGTCCTATAATACTTGTAAAGATACTCATGTAGCGGCTTTAATAGTTTCGGACGAGGAAGCCTTAACTGAGACATGGGGGTTTTGGCCCCATCTTTACAAAATAATTTTATCAATTATTTCAATTAAGTCATCAATATCTTTTCCCTTAAGTAAATAGTCTTCTTTTCTTCTTCCTTTATAGACTTTATTTGCGAATCTATGTGCCTTTGAATTTCCATCTTTCTTCTTTTTAAATTTTATATTATGGGTAGAATGAACTGATGGTTCTTCAAAAAATTTACATATTTTGTCAAGATACCTATGAACATCTTGTGCAGGACTCACATCATTACATAATTTTATTCTTTTTGCAATGCCATTTGATTCTTTAATTAATTTATATAGCAGAAATGAATAGATTATAACAACCACTTTTCTATTATATCTCTTGTCTTTCCTAGTTTTTATCGTTTTAATAAATCTTTTTTCAACCTTCTTTTTATCCCTTTCTCTTATCTTAACTGAAAATCCTATTTTATTTATTTTTAAAGCAATAGCAGTGTCTTTATTCCAGGAATTATCTATTTGATTTCCCATATCAACATGAGCATAATTTTTTTCTACCATTAACTTCCAAGAACCCCTCAATATATAAGTATTTATAGAATATATTTATTGTCTCTTCAACCTAATTTCACTATTCATTGCTTCTGCCACCAACTCATCCCCTTCTTTCAACCCCGCTTCTTTTACCACACTCTCAGGTAGAACTACCACATATTTATAATAAGTTTTACCACCCCTCTTATCTGAGATCTGCTTTTGAATTTTCATACAATTAGTAAGTGTGAGAATTATATAAATTTATCGGGTACCTACGGTTAAGTTACAGGAGAGCACCAAAAGATTTATATAGTTTGGGTACCCACTATTATCATAAACTCAGAGGTAAAATGAATTCGCAAAACATATTGGAACCTGTAAACATTGTAAAAAAGAAAAACAAATTAATCTTAAAAGACAGATGTGCAATACCTGTTATAGAAAGCTTTTCTGGAAACCAAAATTAAGAGAATGTGAGAGATGCAAAAGAATGCTTCCCCATCATGCAAAAGGTTTGTGTGTTGGATGTTATAATACTGTTTTTGTTCTTGAGAAAGCTAAAGCTCACAATTATAAGAAATGGCATAATATTTCTTTAGAGCTTTATTATAAACTTACAGAAAAATGCATTCTTTGTGGTTTTGATAAAGTTGTAGAGCTTCATCATCTTGATAAAAACAAACAGAACAATAATGAGAACAATCTTGTAGGACTTTGCCCAAATCATCACAAGATGATACACACATTGAAATACAGATGGGAAATTATCGAAGAACTGAATAAAATTTTAGAAACAAACGGTAAAGATCTAATTAAAAAAGACATAGTATTTATAATAAATAATCCCAGAAAATAATGAGGAAAATTAAAATTCAAAAAGCGAAAACTCTAAATAAATAGGTAAACTAAGATTAATATGAAATTTGATAAGCATCTCAAATATGAATTATATACTAAGGAGGAAAGAGATTTCTGGAGAAAATTAGAATCTATTTATTTGTCTAAATTAAGAGAATCTGACTTAGGTAATGTAAAATTGTCTAAAGAAGCTCAAGAGGTAAGGAAAATAATGGAAGATTGGACTGGTGAAGATTAAATGATAAAAGACAGTTTTTTTGATACTAATATTATTTTTAATTATTCTAATTATACTGATGAATCAAAGATTATTATAAAAAAATGTTATTTTTATATTTTAAATAAAAAACCAACCGTAAAATTAAACTTGCAGGAAAATTAAAATTCAACCAAGAAATAACCTATTCCCACCAGGAATTCTTTCACGATCATTTATCTCCGCCTAACCAAAACCCCAATCAAAGAAATTATTAAAACAACCCAAATCACTGAGAAAATTATTATTTCTTGAAGAAACGCTTCTTCTTCTTCTATTTCTGGCTCATAAGTTTCACAAACAATAGTAACTTCCTTTAATTTATTCAAAGCATCACCAATATTATTATCAATCAAATAACTTCTGGCTTCACCTAATAATCTTAAATTGTTATTAAGTTTCTCTTTATTAACAGGATATTCACAACCTTCAACCTGTCCAAAAATACTTTTTTCAATTAAAGATATCTTTTTATAAGTTTGTTCAAATTCTGTGCTTTTCTTGTTCAAATCATACTGCAATTCTTTATACTCAATGTCAACATTAAATTTGTAAATCGAAAATCCAAATGAGATTAGCGCAATAATTAAAGAAGAGATTGAAATAATAACAGCAAATTTTATTTTATTATCAAATTTTATTTTCATTTTTTCTTTTTCTTTCTGCCACTTTTTTGCCTGCTGAAAATCCCGACTAATTTATCATCAATTTTTAAAGGCCGCCTTTTACTCTTATTTTTTGCAGATACACAACTTCTTCTTATAATATCTTCAACTTGTTCTTTGACTGTCAAGAGGTTCTTTTTTGCACGTTTTTCTAGAATCTTAACTTCATCAACATCTAATGTTATTGTTATTTTCATTTTTTCTTACTCTTTCCCTCTTTTGTTAATGCAACTATTAAAAATAAAATCCAACTTGGAATTCCTAAAAATCCTATCATCAGCAAAATTTGGATTAGCGAACAACCACAAATTGGTGGAGGGCATTGAGCTCCCATAACCGCTATACAAACAGAATCACAAACAAAAGTGTTGCAAATGGTAATACTTACAATAACTGCAATAACTAACCAAACAATTCCAATAACTAACAAAATTTTTCTCCAAGTTTTCATCCTTAATGTTTTGCATAGACTTTACTAACTTTAAATGATTTGTAAATTCCTTCTAAAATATCTGTTCCAGCATAACCAGCAAGTAAACTAAGCCTATAATCAAAATTAAATATTAATCCTATAAATACTCCAATTACAACTGCAACTAAGACTGTAATTGAATAATATCCCCAAAGAATTTTTCGTCTAAGAGAAAGTGCTTTAAGTAATCCTACAAAACCTCTTGTTAATCCTCCAGTTCCACCAAGTAATGCTGGAAGAATTAATTGTTGTATTGTATTCGGATCCATTTATTTTTTTCTCCTCTTTTTGTTATGTATTAAATATTAAACAGAAGAAGATTATTTAAGAGTTTTGTTTGGGAGTTTTGGGGGTAGAAATTAGATATTATTGAATGGGTAAATTAATTACAAACTAAATGAGAATTAGGCAATCCCTCAGGAGCTTTTTCAAATACTATCGGTTTTGTTTCAATAGTTTTATTTCTTATTTGGGTCTGAAAAGCTAATCTCAAAATTATAGTTCCATCCTTAATTCTTCCATCAAAATTCCATTTAGGAATTTCAAGCAATTTCATTTTATCTATCCCAAGAAGTTTTGAAGCATCAGGAATTTGAATTCCTGTTAAAAAATCCTCAGAATCTATCTCTAATATGAAATTTCCAGCCTCAATAGATTTTGAATACTCTCTCCCTTTAACCTTAAAAAAAAGAGTATCATACTTAAAATCGTAATCACATTCTCCAGGAGCTTTTAAATGTTTATCTGCCATTTTCAAATTTTTGGGATATGTTCCTCATTTATTTTATAAAAAGTAAATATATAAATGCAAGTAAGATAATGTACTATCATGATCCGGTCTGGAAAAGAGGACACAAGCCATTTTAGTTATTCATCAAAAAACCTTTTTTAAACGCTTTAAGGTATTCTAATTGAAGATTTACTATTTTATTTCCAATCTCAGTATCTTTTTCTACATTTTCTATTAATTCATCACGATCCATAAATTCTCCTTCAGACATCCCAAAAGAAATTTTTACACTTGGAGGTGCTTGTCTGAGTCTTTCTATAGCAATCATCTGTTTTAATTCTTTTATTTCATCTTGTTTTTTATTACTCATATTATTTCTAAATCTTTTAACATTTTTAAGATTTTCTCTCCATTTTTAGTTTTATTTTTAATTTCTTGATAAGCAAGATTCCAATTAATTGGGTTTTTATCTATTACTGCAATAACTTTATCCCTTTCTTCAAGAGGAACTCCAGCATACACCTTAAAAAAATCTTCAGCTTTTTCCATATAAATTATTAATAAATATATATAAATATAAAATACATATATTATATTCCTATGCCCCTTATAATAAAACAGGTTAAATCAATTATTTAAATATTTCTAGTAGCCAGTTATACTGTTTTAGACTATTCAAAAAAATAAGATTTTTGACAAGTTCTTTATAAATAAATCATTTATAATTAACAATTAACAATTAACAATTAACAATT
>CAZJPU010000052.1:0-8195 GCA_964548105.1 Candidatus Woesearchaeota archaeon
TTCTTTTATCTCTTCAGATTCTAATACAAATGCAAAAGATTGTTTGCTCCATAAAACTTGAGCTACTTTGTTTCCAAAGATTATTATTACCATTGGAGATCTTAAATTCTTTGGTAAAGTATTATATTCATAGTAATTTTTTTTATGTGTTTTTATATCATTAGGTTTTAGCCCTTCTAAGTAAGTTCCAGGATCTACTAAATCATACATCATTAATTTTTTTCCAATTCGTTTTTTCATCCAGTGAGAAAACCATATTTTCATGTTTTCTCCTGCATTTATTTCAACACCACTATTTCCCCCAATCCAATATATTTCTTTATAATTAAGTGCTTCATTTAAAAGAGCTTTTAATGATTCATTTCCACGATAAACTTCAGCACGAATATTTATTTTTTGAGTATTAAATAAGTCTATAATTTCTGGGATATTTTCTTCAATTTCTTTTAAAGAATCTCGTTTCTTTTTTATCTCTTCTAAAATTTTGTTTGGATGTGTGCATTGGTAGGTTTTCTTTCCTTTTTCAAGGGTATAACTAACAAGTCCTTTTTCAATTAATTTATTAAGAATATCATAAATATTTCTTCTTTCAATACCTGTTTTTTCTTGAATTTTGTTTAACCCAGAAATACCTAATTCCAGCACAGCTACATACACTTTAATTTCTCCCTTACTTAGTCCTAGTTCTTCAAGGTGATTTAGTTCCATATGGTATTGTATAACACCGCATTTATTTAAATATTCCCATATTATGTTGCTACTATAAAGTAAATATATAATGCCTAAATAAAATGAAACAAACTAATAAATCAAGAATTTCACAAAATCTTGTAAGAAATATGATTCTATTTGGGATTTTATTTGTAATTGCAATACTCAGCTATTTTTTGATTATGGATTTTACAGGAAACACTATAAAACAAGAAAACACTTACAAAATTGGTGTTGTAGTTCCATTAAAAGGAGATGCAGGAATTTATGGCGAAGATACAAAAAAAGCAATAGATTTACTAAAAGAAGATCTATCCAGAGAAAATAAAGATTTATTAATATTTTATGAAGATGCGTGTTTAGCTGAAGATGCTTTAAAATCAATACAAAAATTAATTTTAATTGACGATGTTGATTTAATAACAAGTGTTTTTTGTATAACTTCAATAAATCCTATTGCAACCCATACCAAACCAGAAAAAATTACCACAATGGTTTCAGCTGCAGTCCCTGATAGTGTTATTGAATTAGATTCTTATGTTTTTTCTCCAAATTCTGCAATTAAAGATGAAGCTTATGCACAAGCAGAATTTGCATATAATGAACTAAACGCAAAAACTGCAAGTATTATTTGGATGAATACTGATTTTGGTATTACCTATAGTAAACATTTTTCAAAAAGATTTGCAGATCTTGGTGGAGAAATATTAACTAATGAACCTATAGTTATGTTTGGAACTGATTATCGAAGTGAATTAATAAAAGTTAAATTTGCAAACCCAGAGATATTATTATCTATTCATTTTGGAAATCAAATGGCTTTAATTTTAAAGCAAGCAGAGGAAGTAAACATAAGATCACAAATTATTGGAACTTATGAATCAGAAGATGAACAAATTATTAAGGTTGCTGGAAGTGGTGCTGAAGGATTAATAATATCTTCGCCAGTTGGGGGAATAAAAGGAGATAATTATTATTCATTTCAAGAAAAATATCATAATAAATATGGTGAAAAACCAACAGTTATTGCTTTAATGGCTTATGATGGATTAAAACTGCAAATTGAAGCTTTTGATAATTGTGATGGTAATAGGGATTGTATGATAAAATATCTTTATAATGTAAAAGATTATGAAGGAGTTAGTGGAAAGTTTAGTATTTCAGATAAAGGAACTGCTAAAAGGACCTTTATTTTTAAAAAAGTAGTTAATAATGAATTTAGGAATATTAATTATAATCCTGAGTCTGACTTAAATAAAAATTCAAAATCAGAACATAATAAAATAAAAATTGGAATAGTAACACCATTAACTGGAGATGTAGGATTCTGGGGAGAATCATCAGTTTTAGGAGCAAGATTAGCAGAAAAGGATTTAAAAGAACAAGGAATTGATGTAAATTTTATATTTGAAGATAGTCAATTAGATTCTGCAAAAGCATTAAGTGCAGCACAAAAATTAGTAAATATGAACAATGTTCAAGGGATATATAGTGAATTTAATCCTGCTGCAATATCAGTTAGTTCATTTCTAAAAGAAAAAAATATACTCCATGTTTATGATGCTGCAATAACCTCTCCATTAAAGGAATCTAATAATAATTACAAATCTTATGTAGATTACGAAGAAAACTGTAAAGTTTTAGCTCTTGATTTAAAAGAACAAGGAGTTGAAAAAGTTGGAATGTTAAAAATGAATCTTGAGTTTGCTGAATTATGTAAAAATGGGGTAAAAGCGGTTTATGGAAAAAATTTTTACGTTGAAAGCTACAATCCAGGAGAAACAGATTTTAGAACCTCAATATTAAAATTAAAATCTAATAAAGTTGAAGCAGTGTTCAATACTGGTTTTCCTAATGAAGTAAGTAATTCATTAAAACAAATAAATGAGTTTGGATTAGATGTAATCTTCATAACAAATACAGATGCTTTAACAACAGATTTTATTGAAAATAATAATAGAATATTAGATAAGACAATTACATTTGGTTTTCCTCAAGTTTCAGAAGAATTTAAACAAAGAATAAAAAATGAATTAGGAAAAACTTCTGCAGCTCCAGAAGCATCAGCTTTAGCATACATACATCTAATGCAAATGGCTAAATCAATTGATAAATGCGATGATGATATTGTTTGTATAAGAAATGAAATGGATAATATGCCAAGTGAATCAATAATAGGATTCAAGGGATTTAATAATCACATAGCAGAGTTAGATGTTGAGATTAAAGAGTATTAACCCTTCGCATGTTTCCACAAAAACTCAAACTGTCTTCTGTAAGCTTCTGCTACCTCTTTACTTCTAATAATGATTAAATGAGTAGGGTTTCCAAGAATAATTATTGAAACAGTGTCTCCATAAATCTGGGTGGGATTTGGATTAAAGAATTTGTCAGGAATAGTTTTATATGTTGAAGTTCTTTTATTTAAAATTCCTTTAACTCCTTCTTTTAATATAACTCTTTCCTTTAATTTATAATGAATCATATCTCTTTCATATTGATCAATAATTAGATTATACTTTTTTTCAAACTCTTTTTCATCAACTGCTGTACATAAGTTCTCTCCACCTTTTTTTCTTAATTCATTAACAACATCTCTTATACATATTCTAACAGCATTTTTACCTTTGTAAGTCTCTACTATTATTTTATCTGTAGATTTTTTTTGTAATCCTAGTAAATTAGGAAGTACTTGCTTAAACACTTCTGTTTTTTCATTTAAATATTCTAAGATAAATTCAGGATCTATTGCCCTATATAATTGAGATTTTCCTTCTTTTACTGAGTTTACATACCCTTTTTCAATTAATCTGTTAATTGCATCATAAATAGCTTGTCTGTAAAGCCCTGTTTTTTCAGCTAATACATATGCAGAAATCTGTCCATGTTCTAGCAAAGCTAGATAGATCTTTATTTCATAGTCTGTTAGTCCTAATTCTTTTAAAATTTCTTCATACATATTCGTATTATATCATACGAACTAAATATATATATGTTTCTTATCACTATTCAGTAGATACAATAAATAAAATTAGAATGGAAACAAAAATAAATCAAAGAAAAACAAAAAGTAATAAATCAGGAACACTCGGAGAGAGGATATTTAGTGGCCTTCTTCCCATTATACTTCTTACTGTGGTGCTTGGGGCTCCCTCTTATGATATCTTTGTTCGTGCACCTCATAAAATGAGAAGAGAAGCTCAGGAAGCTTGTAGTGTTACTGGATATCAATTTCCTGAAAATGTTCACAGCGTTAGTAGATTAGATAAAAATAATGATGGTATAGATGATTACACATTAAAATTAAAAGATAAAAGTGAACTAGTATACCTCTCCCAATTTCAAGGTTATAAATTAAGTGAGGGTCAAAAATGATTTCTCAAACCAATGTAAAGAAACTTGGATTTATAATCTTAGCAATAATTATTGTTATGATTGTTATTAATACCTTTGTAATGACTGGTTTTACAATTAAAGAACAAGGTCTAAAAGTCGGAGTAATTCTTCCTTTATCTGGTGAATTTGCATTTATTGGTGATGAGATTCAAAGAGGAATGAAACTTGCTCAAGATGAATCTGGAAAAGATATAAAAATAATTTTTGAGGATGATCAGTTTACTCCAAGTATTTCAGTAAATGCTGCTAATAAATTAACTAATATCAATCAGGTTGATGTTGGTGTTACTGTGCTTGTAGAAGAAGCTAAGCCTATTACACCAATTTTTGAAAATTCAAAAACCCCATTAGTGGTGGTTTGGGACAGTACTAAATTTATTAAAAATTCAGAGTTTATGTTTAGTACTGGTTTCTCAACTGAATTAGCTGGAGAGAAAATAGCAGATTTTTCATTTAATAAACAAGGTTTAAGAAAAATAGCAGTGGTATCTCACAATGAACCATGGTCAGAACTTATTTCAAAATCTTTTAAACAAAGATTCAAGGAATTGGGTGGAGAAATTGTATTACATGAAAGACATAATCTTGAGGATAATGATTTTAGGGGCACTATTACTAAAATAAAAAACTCAAATGCAGATGGAGTATACCTGCCTTTAATAGCTCCAAACTCAGTAGATTTTTTAGTTCAAACTAAAGAATTAAATCTTAATAAGCAATTATTATCAGCAGATGGTTTATTGCAAGATGTAATTGATGCTTCAGGTATTGCAGCTGAAGAGATTTACTATACTAATATTTTTACAGATAACTCTGAAGGTTTAAGAAAAAAATATCTTAAAAAATATGGTTCTGAGTCTATTGACATTACTCTTGTCTCTTTTGGATATGATGCTTTTAAAACTGTAATTAAAGCATATGAAGAAAATCCTGATGATTTAAAACAAGGCCTTTTTGATGTTATTGAAGGAAAAACCATTAATAGGGTTGAAAGAATATACCAAGTAAGGAATGGTAAACCGGTTTTAGTAGAATATTAATTATTTTTTATTTCTTTGCAATATTCCAAACAGACCAAAAATAATCCCTCATACTATCTGCTAAATCCTTTGAATGAATTAATATGCCTGTGATTGGAAGTTTCCACATAATAAAAAGAACTTTATCTTGATATATATCAATATTACCTGGAATTGGAAAATTTACAAATCGAGTATCTAAGTAATAGGCTTTTTTTATATATTCAGTATTTCTGTAATTTTCAGAGGCAACTCCCTTGCAGTTTAGTTTTGGATTTTTAAATAAACCTTGAGCACTATAATAAAATAAATCTGATTGTTCTGCATATTCTTCATCATGAATATAAAAAAACAAACTTTCATCTTTTGGAGTCATTTCAGAATATAATTTTTTATAAGCAGTTCTTATTCCTTTTTGTCCAACAAAAATCTCTGCATCTTGTTGAGGTAAGCCTTGTTGAATCTTTTCAAGCTGAGGAATTGTATCTTTTAGTGCTTTTTTCTGAATTCCTATCTGTTTTTCTTTTTTATCTAGATAATCTATTAAATTATGAGGTGGAGATGCCTGAAAATGCTTTGTTTTTTCTTTTATTATATAACTCACTAATCCTTTTTCCATTAATCTTTCTAATATATCATAAACATTTGAGTAAGCTACTCCTGATTTTTTAACTATAGGCCCTACAGTAGAGCTACCAATCTCATGCAGAGCTAGATAGACCTTTGCCTCTCCTTCTGTTAACCCTATTTTTAATAGGTCATACAGGTTATTTTCTACCATAAATATTTTTAGACCCTATCTTATTTAAATCTTTCCATCATACCCCCTGTACAGGATAGATACTTTTTATATAGTCTTAATTTAATCCAATTTTAAGATGAAAACCCTATGTGAGATAGAAAAGTTAGATAAATCAGAAACTCTAGAAGATAAAACAGAACCTGAAAATATGAATTTTGGTTCTGTATTTAAATCCATGTTGCCCTCAGTATTAGTTGGAACTTTATCTGCTATGGGGTGTCAAGAAGCTTGTTCAGAATATACCTCAAACCCTGAGTTAATTACATTATCAGGGATGGCAGGTCAGTATGTAGGGGGGTGGGGATCTTATCTTCCAATTCATTATTTTAATAATCAGGAGAGATTAAAGGACAAAAAGGGTAAAGTTAAATGGAGGCAATATTTTCAGGATATTGGTTCTGTTATTGCTTCAGATCAGGTAGGAAATAAGGTTTGGGCAGGAGCATATGGCTTGTCTAATGAGATTTCCTTAAGAAAGGGATTAGATGCTTCAACTTCTGGATTAATTTCAGGATTGAGTTCTGGATTAATTTATACAACCTTTACTGCTTTTGCTGCTCCAAAGGTTAATGCAGTTATTAATTATATTAAGAAAAAGTTAAAATGGGAAAATCCAGAAGATTTAGAAAAATGAAATTAAACAAAAACACAATAATACTCGGAATTTTATTAACAATCTTAATTATCTCTTTTTCATTTAACTTAGTTTTGACAGGAAAAATTATTTTCCAAGATAAACCTCCTATTAAAATTGGAGGAGCATATGCTCTAACTGGTTTTGCTGCTGAATGGGGTGAAGCTGATAAAAATAGCGCTATTCTTGCTATAGAAGAAGTCAATGAAAAAGGAGGAATACATGGAAGAGAGATAGAATTAATTATTGAAGATACAGGAAGCGATAATATCAAAACAGTTAGCGCAGTAAACAAACTAATAAACTTTGATAGTGTTGATGTAATTCTAGGCCCCACTTGGTTAGATAGTTTTGGTGGAGCTGCACCTCTAGCAGATAAAAAAAATATTTTAATGATTACTCCAAGTGCTTCTATTGATGCAATAAAAGCAGATGAAAATTTCAAAAATGTATTTTCAACCTATTACAGAACCAGTGAAGCTTCAAATGCACTAATTAATCATTTAACAAAAACTAATCAAAAAAGAGTTGTAATGATATTTGCAAATGACCCTTATTGGCAAGATCTTTCATATAATATTAAAAATTTAAATAAAGATTTAGAAATTATTAAAAATATTAAGGTAAATGCAAAAGATCTTGATTTTAAAACACAACTTACCCAAATCAAAGAATTAAACCCAGATGTAATTATTTTTGGGTTTATTGATGAATCAAGCCAACTTGCTTTTTTAAAGCAAAGAAAAGAAATATATCCTGAATCAGTATTATACTCTACTGAATCTTTTGAAGAATTTACTCTAAAAGATAATTATAAATCCATAATTAAGAATACTTTTTTTGCATCCCCAAGTAAGGTAAGTGATAATTTTATTAATAAATATAAAGATAAATTTGGAAAAGACCCTGTTTTTACAGCATCTAATTCCTATGATGCAACAAAAATTATCCTAAAAGCAATTGAAGAAACTGGTTCAACTGATGCAGAAGATTTAAGAAAATACCTAAAAACTCACGAGTTTAATACAGTTACTTTTGGAAAAACAAGCTTTGATAGTATTGGTGGAGTTACAGAGGGAGGTTTTGTTATAAAGAATAGTGATAGGGAAGTTATTGATGTTTTAGAATAGTTTTTAAATTGTTTTTTCCTTATTTTTTTATGAAAAATAAAAACCTAATAATTTGGTTAATCGTTCTAGTTATTGTAATCATTCTTGTTAATTTAATTATTTTCACATCTAAACAATCAAACACAATTAAAATAGGTGCAATTTTACCTTTATCAGGAATTGCATCTACTTGGGGAGAATCAACAAAAAATGGTATGGAAATTGCTAAAGAAGAATTAGCATTAGAAGGCATTAATCTAGAGTTTATTTATGAAGACAGTAAAGCAGATCCAAAAGAAGGTGTTTCTGCATATCAAAATTTAAAACTAAAGGGGGCAAACGTTATTATCTCTTCATTTAGCAGAGTAAGTATTCCTTTAATTTCTCTTGCAGATAAAGATAAAATTCCTTTAATAATGACAATAGTTTCTGCTAGTGCAGTTGCTGAGGAAAGTCCTTATGCATTTAGATTTTATGCTGATGAAAAAAGTTATGCTGATGCTCATTTTAAGAATATTAAAATA
>CAZJPU010000053.1:0-8180 GCA_964548105.1 Candidatus Woesearchaeota archaeon
TTTCTGTCTTTTTATACAACTTGTGGCGGAGTTGCACCCCATGAATTTGCCAAAATGGTATTATGCCCCTGCCGGGATTCGAACCCGGGTCACGGCCTCGAAAGGGCCGGATGCTTGGCCGCTGCACTACAGGGGCAAATCTAATTATAATCTGCTAATAACTAATATATAATTAGTTATAAAAATTAAAGATAAATTTGATTTTTAAAGCTTTTGCAAAGCAAAAGTAAAGTATTTATCTGCATTTTATTAAATAATAACAGGGTAAAAAAGGGAAGTTAATATAAAGAATTATAAATCAATTTTTTTAGTCCAATACTCAACTATCTGAATATTTTTTTCTTTTCCACTTATTGCATATGCCCAACTTAAAATCCATAAAATTAGTATAATTACAGTTAATGCAAATGATATTATCCATCCTATTATAGGAATCCATCCAATAAAACTTTTAATAATTGCTGCAATAACTCCCATAATAAAAATAACAAGACTTTGTTTAGCATAAAACATAACATATTTATCTTTTCTTTTAACAATAAGTGCAATCACAAATCCAATAATACTTAGAAATGTTGCTAAAAAAGCATACAAAATTCTTTCATCATTTTTTGATTTTTTAGGTTTCTTTTTTGCCATTTTATTTTTCAGATTCTTGAATTAATTTTACACCACTAACAATTCCCCAAATCCATGCTGCTATAATCATAGGAATTCCAATAACTACAATTAAAAGTGCAACTCCGCCTCCAAACAATATAAGTTGCCAAATCCCTGTTTTAGTTTTTCTACCAATCAAAGTTCCTAAACCCGGAAGTATTATTATATTAAGGATTAAGCATACTATTGCAAGTTCTTGACTAACTTTTTTCCTTCTCTTTTTTACCATAGCCCTTTTAATTTGTTTAGGAAGATTCTTGAATTAATCTTACACCACTAACAATTCCCCAAATCCATGCTGCTATAATCATAGGAATTCCAATCAATACAATTGAAAGTAGAACTCCTACCCAAAACAACACAAGCTGCCAGATTCCATCTTTAGTTCTTCCACCAATGACTGTTCCAAGTCCAGGCATAAGAACTACATTAAGAACCAAACTTACAACAGCAAGTCCTTGACTAACCTTTGGAGTTTTTTTCTTAGGCTGGTTTTCAGGTTTCACCTTCTTTTTTGCCATGATTCTATTAGGTCTGGTTGTTATTTAAATGTTATGATGAGATATGAGCCTGCCAGGAGTTGAACCTGGGACCCCTGCCTTATAAGAGCAGTGCTCTAACCAGACTGAGCTACAGGCTCATAGGATTATGTAGGTATTTTAAGGTTTTAAAGTTTATTGGTTAGGATTCGATTAATGTTATTATATATAAGAAAGCTTATAAGACGATTTTTTCTTGTTTTTTTAATATTTTATTAGATTAATTTAAAATGCTTAAATATTTACAAAAGTTTTTAGGAAAATTAGGAGATTTTGAATATAAACATTTTTACCTAGTTGTTATTTTTATTTTATTATTAACTGGTTTTTCTATTATAGGAATTACAAAATTAGAATTTGAATCTGATTTTAGTGAATTTGATCCTGAAGATATTCCAGTAGTAGCATTAGATAAAAGAATAGGTGATAAATTTCCTAGTTTTAAATCATTCTTAGTTGTTGTACAATTAGATGATGAGTTTGAAAGCGAGATTAATGATATTAGAGATCCAAAAGTTATACAATTCTTAGTTGAAATAGATAAAGCCTTAAGAGAAGAACCAAAAATCCAGGGAGTAGAATCTGTTGGCATGATTTTTCAACAAGGAATTCCAGAAGATCTAGAAGAAGTTAAATTCGTATTATCACAAGTTCCAGGTTCTGATGGTTTTTTTAATTCTAGGTATAGTCTAACTCCTATTTTTATTAGTGCTGATGTTAGTGGAGATAGTGAAAAAATTAAGGAGATAAATCAAAGAGTTAGAGAAATCGTCGAAGGTTCATCAAAACCAGGAGGGGTTAAGATAGCTGTTACAGGAGAGCCCCCATTATTCATGCAAATTTTTGATTTAATGATTCAGGATGGTATCTTTACTTTATTTTTAGCAACTATTGCAATCTTTTTTATGCTATGGATAATTCAAAGATCTGTTAAAGATTCTATTATAATCATTCTCCCTGTTTTATTTGGTGTTTGTTGGACAGTTGGAGGAATGGGTTGGTTTGGTATTCAAATAACAATTGCAACTGCCGCTATTGGTGCAATGTTATTAGGGCTTGGTGTTGAATATTCTATTTTTTTAAATTCAAGATATAATGAAGAAAAAAAAGCAGGAGTTAGAGAAGGACTAATTAACACTTTATCTACTACAGGAGCTTCAACTTTTAGTTCTGGTGTTACAACCATGATTGGATTTTTTGCATTAACTCTTAGTATTTTTCCAATGTTAGGTGATTTAGGATTTAGTTTAGGAATGGGAATTTTACTTATTTTAAGTTCTGTTATGATTGTTGGACCTATAATGATAATTATAAGAGATAGGTTTATTAAAAAAGAAGATAATAAAAAAGAAAAAAAACCTAAAAATAAAAAAGAGGAAAAAGAATCTAAATTTAGTATTGCATTTGAAAAATATGGGGATTTTGTCTCAAAAAGAACACTGTTAGTTATAATTATCGCAATCCTATTAACTGCATTTATGTTCTATGGTTCAACTCTTATTAAAAACGAAGAAATAGATTTTGATACTATTTTACCTGAAGACTTAGAAGAATTAAAATCATATAATCTAATGAAAAATGAGTTTGAAGATACCTCCTCACTTGTATTTTTTATTGAGCTTGATAATACCTATACTGATTCTGATGAACCAATTGATATTAGAGACCCACGAATTATTAAGTATGTAGATATTTTATCTCAGAAAGCCGAGCAGGTTAGTTTTGTTGAAAAAGTTGAAAGTGTATCATTTTTAGAAAAACAAGCTAATAATGGCGTGATTCCTGGAACCTTAACAGGTCAAAAAGAATTACTAAAAAAAGTTGGTCATAGATATATGACAGAGGATTATAGTGCTATGCTTATTAAAGTTATAATAAATGAAGCTGCTAAAAATCATCAAAAAGAGGTTATTGAACAGATTTATGAAATTGCAAAAAATACAGAAAAACCTGCAGGAATTACAACACATGTTTCTGGTGGAATTATAGTTGGTTATGAATTAGACAAGTTAATTGGTTCTGATTCTTCAAAAACAGCAATTGTTGCCTTTTTACTCGTTATATTATTTTTGTTTTTATTATCAAGATCTATAAAATATACTATATTACCCTTGGTCACCGTAGTAATTGCAATTATTTGGATTCTTGGAATGATAGGTTTTTTTAAAATTGGATGGAATAGTATTATCTCAAGTGTTCTTTCAATGAGTATTGGAATTGGGATAGATTTTGGAATTCAGCTTTCAAATAGATTTAGACAAGAACTAGAAAAACATGATAAAAAAGAGGCAATGAAATTAACTTTAAAATATACCCTATATCCAATGATAATAACAGTGGTAGCTGCATTAATTGGATTTCAGGCAATGAATTTAGGACAATTAAAATTAATGGGAGATTTAGGAAAAACAATGAGTTTTGCAATGGTATCCTCAATGATTGTTGCAATCACATTAGTAGCTAGTCTAATGGTTGTTTTTGAAAGAAAAAAAGCTTAAAAACCTTTATTTTTTGACTTAATCGTCCTATATATAAATATCAAATAGAAATTAAAAACATGACCCCGAATCAAGACTCTAGGAAAGATATCCGGCAAGTTGATTTTGAGGATATTGAAATTAAAGAGGGAGTTTGGGGAGTACTCTTTGATGTTGAAGGTTATCGTTTAAAAAAACCAATAGAAGTAGTTGTTTTTAGTAATGTCTCTGGACCAGAGAGAGATGAAACTGTTGATGTTTTTCATTATCTACCAGATATAGGTAAGAACGTAGGAGGTGTAGAGGTTAAAGGTAGTGGAGAGAGTTTAGAAAAAGCAATTGAAGATTTTGGAGAGAGACTTGGAGCTGAGTATGATCGTTTATTTTTTTCAAACCCTACCTCATTGCTTTCAGGAGATAGAATAAGAAGACAATATTTATGTTCTATACTTTCTAAGGATTATGCCAATAAAACATAAAATTAAATAATTATAAAAAATATAAGATGATAAATAAAAAAATACTAATTACAATAATTTTTAGTTTAGTTTTTGTGCTAAACATCATGAGTGTCCTTGCTATTGAAGAATCTATTGATGTTGGAGATTACACTATTAATTATGAATATAATGTTAATGATGCTGAAGCAGGGGAGAGATTTAATTTAAAAATAACAATTACAAATAATGATGGCACTAATAAGACAAACATTGACCTTGACTTTGATGAAACAAATCCCTTTGAATTTGTTAATGATGATGATTTTCGTATAGATTTACTTGAGCCAGATGAATCTAAATCAAAAACCCTGAAGATAAAAATTGATGATGATGCAAAAAGTCAGGAACATGAACTTGAATTTAGTTTAAAAGATGATTATGATGATTATGATTATGAGATTGATATTGAAGTAGATAGTAGTCAACCAGAACTTATTATAGGAGATATCAAAAGTGTTCCCACAATAATTGGAGCAGATTTAGAAGATATTGAACTAAAGGTAAATATAGAAAATATCGGTGGTGGAGATGCTTTTTTTGTTAGAGCAAGAATTATTTTACCACAAGGTTTTACAAGTTCAAGTTCTTATTCAGACATTTCAAATCTAGGAATAATTGAGGAAGGAGAAGGAAAAGAAGTGAGTTTTTTTATAGATAGTGAGGAAAATATTGATTCTGAAGTTTATAATGCTATAATTGAATTAGAATATGAAGACCCAAAAGATAATCCTAGAAAAGATCAATTAAATTTAGATATTCCAATTAAGGGAAAACCTCAATTTAATATTGTTTCTTTTAAAACAGAACCTAGAAACCCGATTCAAGGTAGTGAGGGAAAACTTGAGATTTTAATAGAAAATATTGGAGAAGAAAAAGGTATGGAAACTTCTGTACGAGTTTTTGAAAACGCAGATTTGCCAATAGAGTTTGATGAGAAAACCAATTTTATCGGAAATTTAAAAAAAGGAGAAACTGGAACTGCTAGTTTTAAATTTAATGTAGATGATAATGCTAATTTAAAGACCCATTTAATAAAAGTGCAGATTAGAACTATTGATAAAAATAATATTTTGGTTTCAGAAAAATCTATTTCAATAAAAATTGATAAAAAAGAAGAAAGGAGTTTAGTTTTTTACATATTAGTTTTAGTTCCAATTTTAATTATTATTCTTATTGTTCTCATGTTTAGGTTAAGAACAAAAAACCCAATTTCTAAAAAAGAAACACTTTATATGTAATTAAAAATCATCCGCAAATGATTTTTCTAAGAAAGATTTTAAATAATATATTTTAAATTGTAACAATGTTTAAATATAATACGCTTTTAAAACTGTTATGAAAAAAACGAGGAAGTTGTGTGGTGTTGCTTTAATTTTTGTGATATTAGTTTTTGCAACAGTAGTTGTTGTTCAAGCAGCTGTTCAAACCGCAAGTTCTACTGGAATAATTAAAACTACTTTTTCAAGTTCAGAATCAGTTTATGTTAGAAGCACTACTGATTTGTGTAATGGTGCTTTTGATAAAATAGATCTTTATGTTGTTGAATCTGGAATTACAGATTTAAATGATGTTCGTGAAAATTTTCAAGAAATAACACTTACAGAAAATTACGCTATTTCTCGTGTAGAAATATGGGAAACTCCAATAATTGGAGATTACAATGTTCTTATTGATTGTGATCAAGATGGAAACTATAATCTTTTAGAACCTAAAACAAGTTTCAAGATTGCTGCTGATAAAGGAAAGGCATCTGCAAGTGTTGGTGAAAATAATCCTGGAAATCATACATGGAAATATGATTCAGAAGATATAAATTTAATTAATGAAATGTTACAAATTAGTCTTCTTGCTGCAGGAGAAAATGTAGAACTAAAAAATATGACTATCATGTTAAAAGGTTCTGAAGGAGAAACAGATATAAATAAAGTAGAAGTTTATGTGGATAGTAATGGTAATGGTAAATTAGATGGAGATGAAGACCTAATTGGAGATTTTGATGCTGAAGCACCTATAAACAATAATGGTAAAGTAACTGTTTTATTAGATTATAGTTTATTAGATGGTGAAACAGAGAATATCTTAGTTATTTATAAGATGCGTGAAAGTGAAACTCAAGGAATATTAAGTTTAGAAGTAAGTTCTATTATTGGTGTAGGTGAGAATTCTGAAAGTATTTTAAAATTTTCAGGAACACCAATAGTTTCAAATACAAAAACAATATTACCTCCAAAAACTTGTTTAGGGGAATTAACTATTGAATTAGATTCAGGTTCTGTTATGGAAGACTCTGAGGTTGTAGTAGAAATAAGCAATCTTGAAGGTTGTCAAAACAAGAGGATATCCTTAAGAACAAATCCTTGTAATTCAAAAGTTGGAGAAGAAGTTGGTTTTTGTATCTCTGGAGATACTGGTTGTCAATTAATTGTTAAAGCAACAGAAGATAAAACATATTATGCATGTATTGATAAGAATTCCGATAGCGATATGCTTGATTTTGGAGAATCTGCATCAGTTGATTTAATGGTTGAAAAAGAAACAGGCGAATTAGAGGAAGAAGAAACAGAGACAATGGTCACAGAAGAAGAACTAGAAGAAGAAGCAGAAGATGTTGAAATAACTGGAGCTGCTAGTGCAATAGGCGGATTAAAAGATAATCTTTTAGGTGCAGCAGGAGGATTTTTAATATTATTAGAAATAACATTACTATTAATCTTGTTTGTATTAGTAATGATTTTATTTAAGTTAAAAGGTTCTTCTGATGAAGACGACGAATAAAAATTCTTTATTTTAGGTTCTAAAAACTCTTATTATATATTATCTCTTATTTTTCCATACTCTTTTCTTGGAGGCCATTTTCCAGATTCTTGTTTAATTGAACCTCCGAAAATTTGAGAATTAGAGTTTAATTCTAATTTTTCAATTAATTCTTTAAGATAGGAGAAAAAAATAGATTCTATTTTTTTATTTATTTGAAAATCATATCCAATATAAAAATGAATATCTCCATTCTCGTCAACAATTCCTCTAACAATTTTATCCATCAAATCATCTTTTTCTTTTGAAATCCATTGTTTTCTCTCAAACCAAACAGCATGAGAATATGGCAAATTTGGTTCAGCAATATATAATTTGTTTTGATAAATACAAAACATTCTTCTGTTTCGATGAAATTCTTTTACTGTTTCATTATTTTTGATTCCATATTTTTTTTCAAATTCATCCATAATAAGAATGTTTTGTTAGAAGTATATAAGTTTTTCTTGATTTTAGTTATATAATTATATAAACTAATTTTTAATTTATTAATTATGGAAACATCTATCTCTGCTAAAACCTCATTAATGAAACTTGTTAATCGATTAATAAGAGAATCTTTTGGAAATTCTTTTAGGGGAGATTTAAATTTTACTGAGCATACTTCTGGAGAATTATTAACTGGAGAGGTTAAATTATATTTTGAAACTAGTAAATTGGGTTTTGTTGCTAAAAAAGGATTGTATCTCCCTTCTATAACAAGCCCTAATTATCATTTAGTTGGAAAGTTCATGAATGAAATAGGAGATGATCTTGAGATATTTCCTAATTATTTGAAACAAGCAAGACAATATGCTTGTTTATATGATGCAGCAACACATAGAGATGTAAAAATAAGAGTTTTTGATGATATTGTACTTAAAAAAGATGATCAGGTTTTAAGTTCATTAAAAGACTCAAGGTTTAAATGCAAGGTATTAAATCTTTAAATAGTAAATATTATAACCTAAAAGGTTTTTAATAAATTATGATAATCGGAATTACTGGAAGAATTGCTGCAGGAAAAGAAACTTTGACAAGATTTCTTATAGATCAAGGATTTGATTATCTTGAAACTTCAAATATTCTTAAAGAAAAACTGCATGAACAAGGAATTGCTATAACTAGAAAAAATATGCAAGATTGTGGTGATAAATTAAGAAAAGAACATGGAACAGGAATTTTAATGAAGATATTTTTAGATAAAATTG